>JBKPNP010000043.1:0-2034 GCA_046732775.1 Acidobacteriota bacterium | reverse complement strand
AGGTAGAGAGTGTCGCCGGCCGCGGCGGGACGTGAATAGAGCGGTGCATCCATCTCGATCTGCGCCAGCAATTCCTTACGCCGTCCGGCACGCAGGACGGTCATGAGGCCTTCAGCGTTGCCGGCGTAAAGCCGGTCGCCGGTTAACAACAAACACCCCCAGATCGCATCGTTCGTCTCGTGCTTCCACAACTGGGCACCGGTCGCTGCGTCGAGACAATGAATAGTTCCACCCAGGTCGCCAACGTACAGCAGACCGTCCTTCACAATTGGGGTCCCGACCACGCGGCCGACCTCACGCGAAGTCCACAATATTTCACTCTTCGTGACGTCTCCACGGCCATTGGGACTGATGGCATAAACAAGCGACGGTGCGTTGCGGTGTCCGGGAGATTGCCCCATGGCAATGAAGACGCGGCCGTCAGCGAACACCGGTGAGGCGATGATCGAGCTGCGCGAAAGGACACCGGGGCGCGGCAGCCAGCGAGCGTCTTTCGGGTTCCCATCAAAACGCCAAAGTTCGAGCCCGGACGCTGCGTCGTACGCACGCAGCCACCCATCTCCTCCGCCGAACAACACCTGCAAGCGCCCGTTCACGTTGGCGGCCACAGGGCTGGACCACGCGCCATGCAAAACGTCACCTCCGGCGCCGATCGCGCGCCACACCAATTCACCCGTGTGCTTGTTCACTGCGATCAAACTCGGCGCGCGTGGCGATGGCACTCGCGTGTGACCTTCATTCTGGCCATTGGAAGTGCTGACCAGTAACAGATCGCCGAGGGATAAAACTTCGCTGTTGCAGGCTTCGTGCGGGAAGACACCCAGCGCCGGCATGTCCAGTTGCCAGATGAGGTCGGCGGCGCCGTTGTCCTTGAAGGTTTCGTCGCGATAGGGACCGTCGTTCTCGCCGTCACCAAAACCCCTGGTATCGAGACAACGAAGTTGACACTCGGCGGTGACGTAATAGAGCCGGTTCCCTTCCACATAAGGAACGCTCGTGGTCGAAGGTAACAGGAACTCTCTCAGACCGCGCTCAACTCGCGCGGCGACATCCTGCCAAAGGAAGGAGCCATCCGTAACGCGAAAGGCGCGAAGTACGCCTGCGTCTTCCTTGAACGATGCGTTCATCTCGATCGTGTTATCTGTGCCGACGTAGACCACGTCGCCGGCAACCACGGGACTCCCGTACACTTCGTTTCCCAACTCGACGCTCCAGACGATGTCCCGCCCCGTCGTCCTGTCCCAGTCAATCGGAGGATTACCAGTGAGGGTCATAACTGTTGGAGGTTCGAGATGTAGGGACGGCCCAGGCAAGACTGACTTGCCAACCTCGCGGCCGGCGATCCGGTTGAAAGCCCACTCAGCCTGGTTTCGTAATACCGGATCGTTCGCGGCCGCGGCCCGAAGCGCCTCGCGAGCCGTCTCTGCTTTCGGCCCGATGTTTCCCAGCGCCTCAGCAGCGCAGATGCGAACGTAAAGAAACTGATCCTTCAGCGCTTGAATCAACTGCGGCACCGCTGACTGCGCGGCTGGACCGATGCTCCCGAGTGCCTCGCCTGCCGCCCAACGCACGCCGGGTATCGGATCGCTTAACGCTCTCGCAAGTTCGTTAGTCGCCGCTGCTGCGTTTGCACCCACCGTGGCCAAAGCCTCCGCGGCATAAATGCGGACGTGGGGTTCCTCATGGGAAAGAGCCTTGACTAGAGCATGTACCGAGGGACTGGCCCTCTTGCCTAACGCGCCGAGGGCACGTGCGGCATCGCCTGCCACCATCGAATCTCCGTCCCTGAGTGCGCGACTCAATGACAGTTGAATCGCGGCGGTATGAGGTGTCAGGTCAACCAATTCATTAATAGCGCCGCGCCGTATAGAGACGCGCCTATCCGCAAGCAGTTGAACCAGCAGTGGAATGGCGGGCGGACCGATCCGCTGAATGATTTCAAAAGTCTCCAGCTGCACATCTTCGTCGTCGCTCCGGAGAAAACGTCTCAGCAACGGCAGCGAACGCCGGCCTTCGTGTACAAGTGCGGTTTCG
>JBKPNP010000042.1:0-1129 GCA_046732775.1 Acidobacteriota bacterium | reverse complement strand
AAGACGCGGTGGGGCAAAGTTAGCCAAAAAGTATGGTATTTGCAAAAACATCGTGGCAGATTCAGGTGATGATCCGGTGCAGATTTAACAGGTTGAGGTTTGTCATGAGCACACGTATGCGAGTTGTATTGTTTGCCGGTGTCGTACTTTTTGCGGTTTTTGCTTCGGTACCTCGCCAAACAACGATTGCGATATCGGCAAATGCGCCTGAGACGATGCGGTTTCGTCTGGATCCCGGTCGAAGCAAATTCATCGCTCACGGATTGCGCGGCGGGCTGCTCTGGTTCAAGGGACACGAGCACCTGGTCGCCGCGCGCGAATTTAGCGGCGAGGCCCAGATCACGCCCGGCGCCATCACCCCGGCCGCGCTGAGACTCGTCGTCAAAGCGAATTCGCTGGTCGAAACGAGCGACGCGTTCACCGAAGCGCAGAAGCAAATCATCAACAAGGAACTGCGCGAGATCGTGTTCGAGCCAGACAAGTATCCTGAAATCATCTTCAAGAGCACCGAAGTGACAGGTAAGTTAAACGCGCGGGGAGGGTACGATACGAAGATTGGTGGCGACCTCACGCTCCACGGCGTAACTCGTCACATTGTGATACCGGCGCAGGTAACTTTGAACGGTTCAGAGCTGCGCGCGGTGGGTACGTTCAGCATCGACCGGAGCGACTTTAACGTCAAAGCCACTTCAGCATTTCACGGCATGGTGCGCGTGCGGAAAACCGTGAAGTTCACTTTTGATATTGTCGGGCAACGGGAGTGAGTTGTTCAGCCAAACAGCGGGGGCAAACCCGCCTTCCTGACCACGAGCTGAATTGAGTTGAAGATGTGCATCGACTGAAGGGCTTTCAATGACAGGACATTGCGCAATCTTAAAAAGCTCAGGGTCAGGAAGGCGGGCTTGCCCCCCCTCTAATCGAAAAATCTAACTTGAATAACCATTCGGATGTGACTGCATCCAGCGCCACGCGCTCTCGATAATTATTGTCAAATCCTGAAACTCAGGGTTCCAGCCGAGCTCGCGCTGAATCTTTTCCGAGCTGGCAATCAATATCGCCGGATCGCCCGCGCGACGTGGTCCCATGCGTGCCGGAATGGCTTTTCCCGTCACCTCGCGCGCTGTCTCCA
>JBKPNP010000041.1:0-4275 GCA_046732775.1 Acidobacteriota bacterium | reverse complement strand
TCGAGCAGCTGATCGCGGCTGAAGCGACTGCACGCGATCCGCAGAAAGCATTGGAGGTCGCGCGTGAAAGTCTTGCGAAAGGCCTGTCATTTCAACTCTTCGAACTGTTGTTTCGTTTGAACGAGAAAGACTCTGAGGTGGCAGCGAAATTTGCGGGTGAGATTATCCAAACGCTACGCACACGCAACCTGGCTACGGACGCCGCCGGGGGCCAGCTGGCGGTGATGTTAGTGAGTTTCAGCCGCAACCTGCCTGAAGTGGAAACCAGGGGTCAGCGCATCCGCAGACTAAATCTGAACACTGAACAACGACGCGACTTGGTCGACCTTGTCACAGCGGCAGCCTTAAACGCTTCTGCCGATTCGAACCTGCTTTTCGCAATTAACGGCATCATGCCCGAAGTGCGCGAGTTCACACCCGAACGCGTTTTGCAGTTGCAGCGAAAGCTGGCGGCGTTCAGCCAAACGCTGAATCAGGACCAAAAACTTTGGAACGAGTACAGCTCGCTACGCGACAGCGGCACACCGGAAGACATCCTGAAGCTCGCGAACAGGGCCGGCGACGAGCGCGCAGAGTTAGAGCGTGAGGCGCTGCGTCAGGCAGTAGTTCGAGGACGGGCGGATTCGCTGCGCGAGTACATCAACTCAGACATCGAGAGCGAGTCGCGCCGCAGGGCTTTGTTGGATGATCTCGATTCACAACAGATCGAACTGGCGATCGAGAAAGATGACACCGAAACATTAGAAAAGATTTTCCCGAAGGTGAGGCGCAAAGAGGAAGCGGCCCGCGCGATGAGTGTGCTGGCGCTCAGTCTACAGAAGCGGGGAAAACATGATGAGGCCGTCCAGGTGCTTCATGACGCCGAAGGTCTAATCAAGTTTGACATGACGAGCCAGACCCAAACTAATGCCTTACTGCTGCTGGTTCTGGCTTACGCCCAGGTCGAGCCGCCCCGAGCTTTTTCGATTCTGGAACGCACCATCGATCAAGCAAACGATCAGATTGCCAAAGCGACACTGCTGGACAAGATTATTCACACCGGCGTGATTCAAAAAGGCGAGGTTCAGCTGCGCAACGCACAAATTCTGCCGGGTGAATTCCTTATCTTCCGCTACGGGACAGGCATCGCGGCGCTTGCTAACGTTGATTTCGATCGCACAAAAGCCGCAGCCGATCGCTTTGAGCGAAGTGAGCTGCGGCTGTTGGCACGGCTACTTTTGGCGCAGTCTCTATTACAAAAGTCGCCGGATAGTAAGCAGTAGATGTTAGTTAGTAGCGGGTGGGTCAGGATGTTCCTCTAACACTCACTGCTGCTGTGTAGTGAGCAGGGCCAGCCGTCCTTTACAGCCTCCTGCCCCTTTCGTAAACTGTTCCGCCCAGTCCTGCTGATCACCTCAGTAAACAATCGCTAAGTCGGGAGAATCCAAATGTCAGGCTGCTCGAAATTCGTCTTCAAAGCGCTGTTCCTTGTTTGCCTCGTGCAATTCAAGATTGGCGGCTTAACTAATGCCCAGATCCAGACACTGAAACAACCTGCCGCCAAAGCCGCGGCCCCTGAAAAGACAGTGCGAACAGAAGCTCCTCCTGACTATTCGCAGGAAGCGATGGTCATTGAACAAATCAAACTGGGCTATCGCTTCGAAAAAGACGGCACTGGTGAGCGCGATTATAGTTTGCGCGTCCGGGTGCAGAGTGAGGCGGCCCTGGAAAGATTCGGTCAGCTGGTTTTTCCCTACACCTCAGCCAACGAAAAGCTCGACGTCGATTACATCTGCGTGCGCAAGCCGGATGGCACCATCATAAACGCCGAAGCCGGCGACATGCAGGACCTGAGCGTGCCGGTCGCGCGGCAAGCGCCGGTCTACACCGATGTGCGGCAGAAGCATGTGACGGTGCGCGGCCTGCGTCCGGGAGACGTGCTCGAGTATCACCTTATTTGGCGGGTGCACACGCCGCTCGCGCAAAACCATTTCTGGCTGGAGCAGGACTTTTCCAACCCGGAGTCCCTGATCATTCTCGACGACAAGCTCGAGGTTAACATTCCGCGCGACAGCCAGGTGAAACTCAAAACGGCGCCGGGTGTCGCCCCCACAATCACTGAAGAGGCGGACCGTCGCGTCTATTCATGGAAGTACTCAAATCTCAAACACGAAGATAAAGCCGAGGAAGCTGCAAAGAAGAAAAAGAACGACGATGACGATCCGAGGCCGCCGCAAATCCAGATGACTACCTTTCAGGATTGGGGCCAGGTGGGTCAGTGGTACGCGACTCTCGAACGGGATCGGATAGTTCCTGATGAACGAATCCGCGCCAAAACGGAGGAACTAATACGAGGACGCACCGGGGACAAGGAAAAGGTCGAGGCACTTTACCAGTATGTCGCCAGAAATTTTCGTTACGTTAGTCTGTCCCTGGGTCAGGGGCGTTATCAGCCACACGCGGCGACCGACGTCTATGCGAACCAGTATGGCGACTGCAAAGACAAACATACTTTGCTTTCGGCAATGCTGAGCGCCGCGGGACTGCACGGCTCTCCGGCATTAATGAATTCGACGCGAAAGCTCGATCCCGACGTCCCTTCTCCGGGACAGTTTGATCACGTGATCACTGCCGTGCGGCTGGGCGGCGAAACGCTATGGATGGATACCACTTCCGAAGTCGCGCCCTTCCGGCTAATCGCACCGCAGTTGCGCGACAAGAAGGCGCTGCTGATTCCCGGCGACGCCGCGGCGCGATTGGAAAGCACGCCAGCCGACCCGCCGTTTGTCTCCACGGAAGTTTTGCAGATGGACGGGCAGGTAAACGAACTAGGCAAACTGTCCGGACACACACACCTGGCAATGAGGGGCGATGGCGAATTCCTTTTCCGGATTTTATTTCGGCGCACGCCGAAGAAGGATTGGAAAGACCTTTCCTACTATCTCTCCACGCTCAGCGGCATCCGCGATCCGGAGGTCAGCGAAATCAAACCCAGCGAGCCGGCGGCTTTTGAAAACCCTTTCGAGGTGGACTACGACTTCACCAGTAATGACTTCCTTGACTGGTCCAGCCGGAAAGCGCGAATCACCGTACCTCTTCCTTCGTTACGTCTGAACCCGGTCGACGCGGACAAAGAGGAGAGTTCCAAGCCCATTCAATTGGGAGCACCGATCGATATTACCTATCGCTTTAAGCTCTTGCTGCCGAGCAATTATCAGGCGCGGATGCCTTTGCCGCTAACAGTGAGCCGCGACTATGCGGATTACAGCTCAACTTACAAAATGGAAGGCAACACGCTGATAGCGGAGCGCAAGTTTCATTTACGTCAGCATGAACTGCCGGCCGCGCGAGTCCAGGACTATCGCGCTTTTGTTGCTGCCACTCGCGCTGACGAAGCCCAAACAATTTCGCTTGAAATGAGCGTGGCCGGCGCATCGGCTATTCCTGAGTCAGTAAAAGTTGAAGACCTGATCCTGGCGGCCGAGGCGGCTGCGAAAAACGAGAATTACCCGATGGTCGAACAACTACTAAAGCGAGTAGTGGAAAAAGACCCAAAACAAAAAGCAGTGCGGCGCCAACTCGCCTATGCGCTGTACGCCCAACGAAAGTTTGACGATGCCATCACGGTCTTGCGCGAGCAAACCTCCATCAACCCCTTCGACGATTATGCTTACAACCTGCTCGGCCGCATTCACTGGGCAAGGCAAAATTACGCCGAAGCGGAAAAGTCGTTTCGCAAACAGATCGAAATAACGCCGTTGGACGCGTCGTCGCACACCAATCTCGGACAAATGCTGGTCGAGTGGCGCAAGTACAAAGAGGCTGTGGCCGAATTGGAACAAGCGATTTCTCTCGATCCTGAAGAAGAGGGGCTTTATGTAAGTTTGGGCCGTGCCTACCTGCACCTCGGCGACACGAAGAAAGGGACCGAAGCCTTCGACACGGCGGTGAAGCTCGCGCCTGGAGAAAGTGTCTGGAACGATGTTGCTTACTTCATGGCCGAGGAGAAAGTACAACTCGACCGAGCGCAGCAATATGCGGAGTCTGCCGTGACGGCTGCAGCCACCGAACTAAGAAACGTTGAATTGGGCGACATGACCCTCGAGAACATCAGGACCGTAGCTAGCTTGGGGGCTTACTGGGACACCCTGGGCTGGGTACATTTTCAAAAGGGAAACCTGGATATCGCGGAGAAGTACGTCGCCGCCGCCTGGTTTTTACAACAGGAGAGCGAAGTGGCTTATCACCTCGCACAGATATTGGAGAAGCGCGGTAAAACCGAAGAAGCCGTCAGAA
>JBKPNP010000040.1:0-1761 GCA_046732775.1 Acidobacteriota bacterium | reverse complement strand
GCCCGTAAATCGTTCGCTCAATAAGCCCTCGGTTGCAAGCAGCGCAACTGGCGAACGGCCATACTCCTTGATGCATGCAGAGACTTCGGCGGGTTGTTCCGCGACGTGCATGTGCACCGGAAGCTGACGCTCGTTCGCCGCTGCGATGATTTCTTTTAAGTAGCTCAAGGGCACCGCCCGCACGCTGTGCGGCGCAATACCCGCCCACGCCATTCCGCTTGAGTCTTTGAGATCGCGCGCCAGCGCATCGAGGTTTTTCAGGTAGTCGGCAGCTTCCGTTTCAATAAAACGAACCTGCTGCGGATTAGGTGCTACTTCAAAACCCGCGCGCGCATAAGCGACGCGGAGCAGGGCGATGCGCAGGCCGACGTCGTGGGCCGCGCGCACGACCTGTTTGGCTAACAGATTTTGATCGTCGTAAGGAGTGCCGTCGGCCGCATGGTGCAGGTAGTGAAATTCGCCAACTGCAGTGATGCCGCTCAAGGCCATCTCGAGAAACGCCATGCGCGATGCGTCGTAAACATCTTCGGGCGTAAGACGCAACGCAGCGCTGTACATCATTTCGCGCCAGGTCCAGAAACTGTCGTGCTGGTTCGCCGTGCGATACTCAGTCCGACCGCGAATTACCCGTTGAAACGCGTGCGAGTGAGCGTTAACCAGGCCAGGCAGTAGCGCGCGATTTCTAAACTTAACGGCGCCCGCAACCTCATTAGCTAGCGCAACACGTGCAACTGTACCCGACTCGTCTGCTTCGAGAGCGACGTCGGATCGGAAGGCATTGCCCTCCCAAAGCAAATCCGGCAGCCAGATTGTTGAAGTGGAATTGTCCAAGTTTCCTGATCTTCGGGGTCCTTTTCAAGATCGGGGGTTAGCCCACCTTCCCAACCCCGAGCTTAAACTAAATGCTCATAAGCCCTTCACGGCTAACACCTCTCGCGCAGCCGTGCGATCGCCGGTGCAACTGATACGCCTCGGACCATCAAGATACTGAATTTCAAATCCGTAGTCCTGGTACAGTTTTACAACGCGGTGCGTCGCCTGATTTGAAAGCACCACCGGACCGGGATGACTCGCTAACCATTCCGCTGTTCGCACCTGATCGTCCCAGTTGAATCCGCCTGAGCTGTAGGTGGTGAATTCGACGTCGTAAGGCGGGTCTGCATAAATGAACGCCTCCGGGTTGACCTGCAGCTCTTTCATATCGCCGCAGGCGAATGTCCAATTTCGCAGCGCCGCTTGATACGCGGAAAAATCGCTCGCATAAGTAATTGAGGTGTGCCTGCCGAACGGCACATTAAACTCGCCGCTCTGGTTAAAACGACAAAGCCCGTTGAAGCAGGTTCGGTTCAGGTAATAGAAAAGCTGAGCGGCCTCGCTCGTTTGCGCAGCCCCGGCCTTGATTAGTTTATTGAAACGAGCGCGACAGCGGTAATAGCCGGCCTCTTCGTTTCGCATTCGAATCGTAAGCTCGAGACCGCGCTGCAGTTGCTTGTAGAAGTTAATCAAGTGGGGATTGACGTCGTTGAGGATGGCGCGCTGCGGTCGCAGTCCGAGAGCGATTGCCAGTCCGCCGCAAAATGGTTCTACATACAAACGTGCCGAATGTGGTTGCCAGAGGCTTGACAGGTGTGGTGTCAGCCAGCGCTTTCCGCCGGCCCATTTCAAAGGCGGCTTTAGCGTTTCCAGAGCTTGATTCGTTTGCGATGTTGCGCCGATCAATTGGTTGGATCAGAACGATTGAGAAACCTAATCACTAATCGC
>JBKPNP010000039.1:0-3815 GCA_046732775.1 Acidobacteriota bacterium | reverse complement strand
CGTTCGTGATCGCCGTACAAAACGTTCAGCCGGCGAGCACTGGAGCGCGAACCTTTGCCGCCGATCAATATGGAATAAACGCGGTCGACGATTGGGGAGCTGGCGTTAGTCCAGTCTGCCGGAAGATGTGTTCGGGCGCGTTCCAGTATTGCCGGATCGTTGGTGCGAATGCCCACTCTGACGCCGTAAGACTTGAGCGCGAAGCCCGCCGCCCAGCCCAGCGAGTCCACCTTGTTCATCCCGTTGGAGCTGACTTTCAGCTTTGGCAATTTCAAATCAGACATCTGTACCGCCCGAGCCGCTCAATGACGGACTCGAAATGCACTTCTTCAGCGTCCATATACCTTGACCGTCATTCTTGAGCGTTCCCATACCTGGACCGTCCCGACGCACAACGACGAACGTGAATGCATTCTTGAGTTTGGATTTACCATGACCCGCCCGCTATGGCTGGTGGTGCTGCCCTCATCTTCCGAGTGTGCCAATGGAAAAGCTATCAAACGAAAGTGAACCAAAGATCGGACAGGGTGAGGTGGTGCAGCTCTCTCGCTGAATCGTCAACATCACTGCGCTTGTGTTGGCCGTGGTCGTAAATTCCAGCTTCGACACTTCCCACGCCGTCGTGCCCTTCCCAAGTGTCGGCGACCGCCCTAGTCCCTGATTTGTCGCCGCGTCACTTACCGAGAGAAACGGCAAACCGCCGGTGACGATATCCTGCGAACGACTAGCAAAGTTGATCTGGTAATGACGCGACGGTGCCACGAGTATCAGTTGGGAAAGCCAATTCGCATTGGCGACGCCGTTGAGATCGATACGCAAACTCTTCGCACCGCTATGTGGCTCACGCGCGTCCAATGAAACAGAAGTTGCCGGCAAGTCGGCCGGCACTCGCCAGCCGAAACCTCGCTCACCAAATGCCAGCGCGCCTTCGAAACCGCCGTCGAGAATTGACGTTCCGGCACTGCTTTGAACGCCATGAAGATTGTTCCAAATCTCCAATGCGCCGGCGAAATTGTTTTTGTTCAGCAGTTGATCGACGAGGTCGGTTTTCACGTTGAGCGGAACGTTGTGCGCCGCGCGAAATTGCTTTATGCATTCGTCGCCCTTGCCGTGGCGGGCGAGCAGCCGCGCAAACGCGATTCGTTTTGCGTCGTTATCAATCTGTGCAAGTTGTTCGGCGAGACTCGCGTCGCCTTTAGACAAGCCCCACGCGAGATCGACGAGGTTCGGTACGAGATCGGGATTGCTCTTGGCCGCCGCATTCAAATCGACAAACGCAGCGTCGTACTGTTGCGCCCGCAGCAATACGTTGCCGCGATTCCAAAGAGGCTGGGCGTAATGTGGCGCGCGCTTGATCGCTTCTGCGTATGCCTGCAACGAGCCGGCGGTATCGCCAACCTGATCGCGCAGCAAACCGAGTTCTGACCACAGTCGAAAATCGGCGGGTCTCAGAGCCACGGCCCGTTCGAGTT
This sequence comes from Acidobacteriota bacterium, assembly GCA_046732775.1. Taxonomy (GTDB): domain Bacteria; phylum Acidobacteriota; class Blastocatellia; order Pyrinomonadales; family Pyrinomonadaceae; genus PSRF01. Next base: position 2,343 of record JBKPNP010000039.1, on the reverse strand, counting down.
CAATCAGGGCTACGCCAGGTTGACGAGCGAGGCTCAACATTCCAGCCCTGGCCACATAGACTTCCGGATCGCGCGGAGTTATTTGACTGGCTGTATTCGCGCCGGCAGCGGCACCAGTGGTCAACGAATAGATAACCAGCAGACGCGAAGCTCCGAATGCGATCGCCGATCGCATCGCGAGCAGACAGCAAACGATTCCTACGACGACTAAGAACAATCGCGCGTAGCGATGCGACAGAAAATGAGACGCGGAAATCGGCAATGGAACGAGAGAAAGTGATCTACCTGAGGCGTAAACAAAAGCGTGCCGCTCCTTTCGGAGGGCACGCTTTGCTAAGTCACAAAAACCTGATTGGTTTAGCTTGGGCTTGGGTTGCCGCCGCCACCTGAGAGTGCCCAAATCAAGCCGCCTGCGAGTGCGCCGCCACCAGCCAGGATGGCAACCAACACTTCAGTGCTGAGGCCTTCGCCAGCCGTACCGCCAACTGCCGCCTGGGCGATTGGATTCAAGCCACCGTTGAGGTAGCAGAAGCCGAGGCCTTTGCGATTGTTGTTGGTTTTTTCAGAAGCGCCTTCAGCAGTGTAAAGCTCGCCGACGCCGTTCCCGCTCTTGTTGAGTCTGGCGCAACCACGCAACACCTTAACGCGAACGTTTCCGTTGTCGTCGAAGTCGAGTTGAACTGACGAGTTCGGTTGCAGCTCGACGGTGCCGAGCGCGCCCAAATCGATCGTCGCACTGACATCAGCCGGTGTTTCAATCGTGGCGCCGGTGAGCAGAGTTGCGCCGCTTGCTGCGCTGGAACCGTTAACGGTGATTGGCTGGTTACCAGTAGTGGTTAACCGAGCGATGAATTGTTGTGGCACTGGCGCCGGGGCCGCAAAACTCAATTGAATGCAAATCTGGACGAGAGCAAATGCAAGGAACACGGCCGTTGCTCTTGAGAAATGTCGACGTTGGTTGGTCATTTTTACTGTCCCTTCAAAGTGAAACCGTACAAAATTTTGAGAATTGGAGCCCGTAAGCGCTCGGAGTTTACTGTGCTTCTGCAACAAGGTCAATGCTTTTCTCGAAAAAATGGCGACTTTTGGAAGAAACTTCGTCGCAAACCGGACTTGAGACTCTATTTCTGCTGTAGGAACGTCGCTGCGAATTTATCGGCGAGCGACGCATCAACCGATCTCAGTACCTTGTACTCATCGAGCACTCGCTTCTTATCGCCGAGCGCAACGTAGGCCACCGCCAAATTGAAGTGCGCTTCGCCAAAATTTGGCTTGAGAGCAATCGCTGCTTTGAACGCCGCCACGGCTTCCTGGTTTCGCTTCGCGCGATAGTAAACCTTGCCGAGATTGTTCTGAGTCTCCGCACTGGCAGGCTTCAAAGACAATGCTTTCTTGTAAGCCTCAGCAGCCGGTTCAAACTGTTGCGTCTGATAGAGAGCTGAACCGAGGCTGTTATAGGCGTCAGCGAAATCCGGTTTGACACGCACGGCTTGCTGCAGCGCGGCGACCGCTTCCGTAAACTGACTGCGGTTGTAGTAAGCAGTGCCAAGATTGTACTGGGCCTCAGCGAAGTCTGATTTCAGTTGTACCGCCTGTTTGAGCGACTCGATCGCCTCAGGAAAACTTCCCATCTTGTTGTAAAGCGAACCGAGATTGTTTAGCGCCTTAGCATAATCCGGTTTCAGACGAATGGCTTCCTTGTATGCCGTGATCGCCTTGCGGTAATAGTCGGCAGCCGCTGCTTTGTCGCTGACCGCACCTATTTGCGCGTAGGCGTAACCGAGATTGTTATACGAAACGGCATTGTCCGGCTTCAGCCTGATTGCTTCCTGCAGTTCGGTAACCGCGGGGGAGAATTGACTCATCGCAATCAAGAGGCTGCCGAGATTCGTCCGGGCTTCAGCGTAAGACGGATTGAGGCGAATCGCTTCACGGTAAGCCGCCGTGGCTTCAGTGTATTTGCCGGACATGTAGTAGGCATTGCCGAGATTGTATTGAGCGTCTGCAAAGCCCGGCTTCGCGGCAGCCGCTTTCAGGAAAGTCTCGAGCGCTTTCGGATATTGTTCGGTGATGTAATAGGCCGCGCCCAAATTATTCAGCGCGTCGGCGTCGCCTGGTTTTAAGTTTATCGAGCTGGTAAACGCGGCGATCGCTTCCGGGTAGCGGCCGGCCTTATACAAACTTGCACCTAGGTTGTTGTAAGCAACAGCATCATCGGACTTCAGCTTTACGGTCTTCTGTAATGCCTCGATCGACTGCGGCAACAGCGCCAGCTTCTCATAGGCGAATCCGAGATTGCTGAAAGCGACAGAATTGTCTGGCTGGATTTTAACGGCTTGTTCA
>JBKPNP010000038.1:0-3280 GCA_046732775.1 Acidobacteriota bacterium | reverse complement strand
CTTCGGAGTCGCCGGCATAAATTCTTTTCACATCAGACTCGCGTTCGCGAAACTCGTATCCGTGACTCCAAAGCCAGGCTGTGTTCCCGCGCACGATGGCTCGCCCCGCAAGTAATAAAACAGGTTGCTGCAGCGATGGTGCGGTCAGAAACAAAGCTCCCGGCGGTGTATGGTCACGTACAAATGCCGCCGCCGAAATATCTTCGTCACTGAATAATTGAGCATGTTCCAAACGTTCATGCTGAAGCGCCGCCAAACCGCTGGCGATGCACATGAATCCGATCACAAACGCAATCACGCGTTGGCGCCATACTGTTGCTAACTTCACCAGCCAACCAGCGACCAGCACGCTAGTCATCGCATGCCAGTAATAGATCAACTTGCCGTTGTCGAAGAGGTTTGGCGAGATCACGACGATAAGACTGAATACAAACAGTCCGACAAACGGGAGGTAAAACTTTTTCCAGATGCGCGGCGCGTGCGCCCAGGCAAATGGCACGAGGATTAGCGGCACCCCGAAATTTCTCAACAGGTAAAGCGGGTAATTTGATTGGCCACTTCCCATCCATCCCGCTTGAATGCGCAGCGCACTCATTGACGCCGGCAGCTGAGTAAACGTCCAAAGGTGTGGCAGCGCCACTGCGATCGCCGGTATCCAGAACGCGAGCCAAAGGCGTTGCGGCCGCAGTAAAAAAAGTAGAACGCTGATGAGGCCGACAGCAACGAAAGTGTGCGTATGAAACAGAGGCAGCAGTCCGGTCAGGATGCCCGCAATGATGAATAACGTGCGCGGTGTCGTGCGAACAGAGTGTTGTTTCTGGCCGTCGTGCCACACGGCAGCGAATAAAGTGAGGATCATCAAGCCAAGCGATAGGCCGTAGAGAAAAGTGCGTTGCGGCACGAAAGTATCGACTATCAGATTGTTCCAATGGATGCCGCGCTCCCAAACGTTCGCATAGTTCAAAGGGAGTGCGGACCAAAACGTCCACAGGCTCTGGCCGCTTTTCCACCAGTCCCGCAGTAAGTCGATAAAGCCGAGACCACCGTTCAATAAAAAAAGCAGCGTCGCGACGACGGCAACCAGCTGCGACTTTATGAGGCGGAAAGCGAATGAATAGAAGAGGCCAGTGATGGTGACCGCGAGCGGCACAGCTGTTACCAGCATTGCGGCGCGGAGATTCAGACCAGCGACCATGAGTATTGCAGTCTGAAAATCCGGCAGGAACGGGTAGAGCAGTGGCTTGAATGCGAGTGGCGTGTAAACAGGCGGAAAGTTTTGACCGTAGACAAATGAGGTGGTAAGGGCAGCATGAAAACCGATGTCAGAGAAAGTGCTGCCACCTGAATAAACGCCGCCTGGCCCGGGCTGCAGAATGTGGGTGTTGAATAGTTGCAGATAAATCGGCGTGAAGAGACCGACCGTTATTGCCAGTCCCAGGTTTTCCCGACGCCAGAGTGAGCGCCACGGAAGTTGCCGCCACTGTCGAATCGCTGGTGCACACAAAAAAATCGACAGGACGACAATTGATAACGTGGGGATGAGTACTAACGGGTAGGAAAGTCGTCCTGCAGTTCTCGCCACCAGATAAACGGCAACGGTCGTTAAGGCCCAACCGCCGGCCAATCCCCACATGAGTTGTTCGGCAGTGCCCAGGACTGCACGGAGCGGACGCAGGCGACGGACGAGTGCGACGCCAAACACCCATGAGGCGAAAAGAAACAGGAGGGCCGTCAGCATAAGATCAGGGCCTGCGCCGGGGCAGTAGCCCGACAGTCATGGAGGGCTATGGTTACACTCAACCCTCCTGATCGCCCCACGGGAGTTGCGCTTAGGGTAGCCCTCCATAACTGTCGGGCTACTGCCCCGGGCCGCGTCGCCTCGTGCAGCATCGCCGCCCTGCTCACGGCAATACAGTTAATCGTGGCGCTACACTTTGGACAGCGTCGCCCTTGCTCGGCGTCATCGTCGCGGCTCCATGATCACGGGACGTTCGCCTCGGCCAGGCAGGCGGTTTTGCTTGTAGCCCAATTCCGGAATCTGCCGGAACGACGACCCAACCGTGCAAAATAAATTGAAACGCAGCACTAACCACAACGCGATTAAGCCGTCGAGGAACACGATTTTTTTGCCTTCGTCATACGTTCGCCCGTAATAACTGATAGGCACTTCATAGATCGCTACTTTCAACTTCGCGATCTTCGCAGTCACTTCCACTTCAAAACCAAATCCGCTCGAGGTGATTACGAGGTTGCGAATGATGTCACCGCGAAAAGCCTTGTAACCAGTTTCTATGTCGGTCATGTTGAGGTTAGTCAAAGCGTTCGATAGAAACGTCAAAAACTTGTTCGCGAGGAAATGATAGAAATACAGCACGCGGGCCGCTCGACGCACCAAAAATCGTGAGCCAAACACAACGTCGGCATGGCCCTGGAGAATCGGGAGAATGACACCGTAGATGTCCGCCGGGTCATACTCGAGGTCAGCGTCCTGCACGATAACGATGTCGCCGCTCGTCATCGCAAAGCCGGTTCGAAGCGCCGCGGTTTTACCACTGTTGCGTTCATGCCGAACGGAACGGACCTGTGGGAATTTATCGGCAAGCCGGCGGGCGACGTCGGCCGTCTGATCGCTCGAGCAATCGTCAACGATGATCACTTCCAGCAGGCATGGCACTGCGAGCAGTTTAGTGACGACCTCTTCAAGCGTCCCACCCTCGTTGTAAACCGGGATTACAACTGACAGGCACGCAGGATATTCGGGAGCGCCTTTCACGATTCCGTCCATCGATTCTGTTTCGCTCATCGTTTACTGCCCCGGCGCCTTTTGATGCGACTTAATATATTCGAACGAAGACGTAAACGCCTGAACCAATTTTGTCTTGTCATCCGAGCCGGCGACCTGTTTTACCCAGTAATCAAATCCTTTCAAGTTATTGTCCGGCGGATCCGAAGGGTTCCGATGCAGGTATGCAAAGTAATGGAGCAACACCAGCGACGGCGCCTCGAGCCTTTTGATGAACGTATTGTTATTGGCAACTGACCACAAAACATCGCCGCGCGTTTTTTCTCCGCGATTCAATTTGTCAATCAGATCGGCTCGCTCGGATTGATCAAACGGTATCCCTGCATTTGCAAACAGCGTATTCACTAATTCCTCATTGGTTAACTTTTCATAGGCTTCCCGAAACTGTGAGCGCTGCGCAAAATGGTTCGCGAATTCCTGTAGTTTCGTATCCAGTTTCAACTGCTCGTCAGGCGAGCCGATGATCACGTCGTTGCC
>JBKPNP010000037.1:0-3121 GCA_046732775.1 Acidobacteriota bacterium | reverse complement strand
CCGGTGTTCTTTGAAAGGGTCGCTGCCGCCGAGGGAAAAACCGTAGCGATAGCCGGTGCGCAAACTGATCTTTTTCCTGAACTGGTAATCGAGGTGAGCACCGACCCACCCTTCCGTGTTCTCCCTCGTCTCTTCAAGCTTAGTGGTGGTGGCCAGGAAAAAGAGCCGGAATTTTTCGTTTAGCGGAACGTAGACGTCAACTTCCGGCCAAAACTGCGATGAGGTGTCACTCCCCTGTGCGCGGGCGCTTGAACTGAACGCGACCGTGAACGCTACAACGCCTACGAGCCTCCACGGACTTATCTTCATGCGGTCTCACTTAGCCGATCAACTCCGCAAGTTGGTGATACACCAAATGGCCATGACGACATGAAGCACGGCTGCGGGCCAAAGACCGGTGCCAACTAAACGCAAGCCGAGTCCTGCATAAACTAAGACGATGGCTGCGGCAACGTTGTAGAGCAACAAGGACACTATCAAGCCTTTTGCGGCGCGAGCGTGCTGGTCATTTTGGGCCAACCAACAGGCGAGTCCTAACGCGAACAACGCTGCACCCGCCACGCGCCCCACAATTGAATCAGCCGGTGTGTCGAAAGGCGCACCGATCAGAATCGATACCGTCAGCGCCGGCGACACCAGCAGCGCCAGTCCGAGTCCCGCCTCAATCAAGGCCGTCACGATGAAAAGCGTTCTGGCTTTCAAGTTAGTTAGACAGCGCTTGCTTGAAGACTGCTTCCGTCCACGCTATCCCAGCCGCTGCTGCCGTAGCCGGCGTGGTTGGCTTCAAGTCGATGGTCACCTTGCTGATTTTGCCGGTGAACTTGAACGGGATCTCGTAAGCGGTGGTGACGGCCGTCCCCTCGTCAGCGCCAACGTCAGCGCCCTCATCCGCGGAGAACATCATGCCTTGCGTTTTCTCGATGCGACCGGTGGCGACGCTCCTGCCGTTAACCAGAATCGTAGCCACGCCGCCTTTGCCGACTCCATTGCCGTCGTACACAAACTCGAAACGGATCGTCGACTTTCCTGGAGGCAACGCCTCGGTCGCAGCGATCGTGTATTCATTCAAGCCGAGCCAGTTGTAGGTGTAGGTCGGCAGACCATTCTTCACATAGAGACTCCAGCCGCCGAACCGACCCGCCTGCGCCAGGATGACGCCGTTAGTTCCGTTCTCGACCTCAGCGGTGATGGTATGTGATCGGTTCTTGAGATTGATGAAGACATTCTCCGTCATTCCTATCATGCCCTGGAATACGGTCAGAGTCGTGCGACCGGCCATCAAGTCCGGTCGCCCGACGAGGGCTGCGTTCAACCGGTCCAGCGTCCGGTCATCAAGCGGAAGCACTTGATACTTGACCGCTTCTTTCAGGAAGAGCTCTTGCAGTTCCTTGAGTTTCACCGGATTTTGTTTCGCGAGATCGTTGGCAAGGCTAAAGTCGGCGCGGGTGTCGAACAATTCCCAGACATCGGCGTCGAGCGTTCCGCGGGGTTTGAATTCCCAGGCCGCCCGATGGATGGTGCGCGCCAGCCAGCCGTCGCTGTAGATCGCGCGGTTACCGAAGATTTCGAAATACTGCGTCGTGTGCCGGTCCGGGGCCTTCGCATTCGCGAACGTGTAGACCATGCTGACGCCATCCATCGGCGTTTGCACGGTGCCGTTCACGCTCTTCGGCTCCGGCAGGCCGGCCGCTTCGAGAATCGTCGGCGCGACGTCGATAACGTGGTGCCACTGCGAACGCAGCTCGTTCTTTGCAGTGATCCCTTTCGGCCAGTGGATCACCATGCCGTTGCGCGTGCCGCCGTAATCGGACGGAACCTGCTTGGTCCAGGCAAAGGGCGTGTCGCCGGCCACGGCCCAGCCGGCAGCCATGTGCGGGTAGGTTGAAGGGCCGCCGAGTTCGTCGTAATGCTTCATGATGTCGGCAACAGTTTCAAGCTGGCCGTTGAAGTAAGTCATCTCGTTATAGAGACCGTTCATGCCGCCTTCAGCGCTGGTCCCGTTATCGCCGACGATGTAAAAAATCAAGGTGTTATCGAGCTGCCCCGCAACCGACATCGCGTCGATTAATCGCCCAACTTCCGTGTCGGCATATTCGCCAAAGCCTGCGAAGACTTCCATCTGACGAGCAAACAGCTTCTTCTCGTCGGCGCTGAGTTTGTCCCAATCTTTTATCGCGGGCGGTTTGGGCGCGAGCACCGTGCCCGCCGGTACGACGCCAAGCTTAATCTGCCGCGCCAAAGTTTCCTCGCGCAGCTTGTCCCAACCCTGGTCGAACTTGCCTTTGTATTTGGCGATCCACTCCTTCGGTACGTGATGCGGCGCATGCGTAGCGCCCGGCGCGAAGTACATGTAGAACGGTTTGTCCGGCGTTAGCGATTTCTGATAACCAAACCATTTGATCGCCTGGTTGGTCATGTCCGTCATGAAGTTGTAGTTCGGATCGTCCGGTAGTTCGACTGGCGTCGTACCATCGTAGATTAGCGGCGCCCATTGATTGGTCTCGCCACCCATGAACCCGTAGAACTTATCGAAGCCGGAACGCGTCGGCCAGCGATCGGTTGGACCCGAAGGACTTACTTCCCATGGCGCCGTCTCGTGATTCTTGCCGAACTGAGCGGTGCTGTAACCATTCAGCCGCAGCATCTCTGCGAGATAAGCAACACTCTCGGGGCGTTGGCCTGTTTGTCCGGGAAAGGAAGTGGCGGTTTCGGCGATCGAGCCGAAGTTGGCCACGTGGTGATTACGGCCGCTCATGAGCGCGGCGCGCGTCGGCGAACAGAGCGCGGTGGTATGAAACTGGTTGTAGCGCAGGCCGTTGTTCGCGAGACGCGTCACCGTCGGCATGCGAATCGGTCCGCCAAACGCTTCGGACATGCCGAACCCCATGTCGTCAATCAGCACGATCAGAACGTTGGGAGCACCTGCCGGCGCGGTCACCTGAAAGCGCGGTGGCGGCGTAGCATTGCGTGCATCGAAGGTGGTGATCGCTGGGGCTTTCGGTTCAGGGATAGGCAGCACAGTCCGGTCTGTCGGTCCGATCACTTTTGTCTGCGCGGCCACCGGCTCAGTCGTGAGAGGCATAACCAGCAACACGACGGTGAGAACGTGAGCAACGACGGC
>JBKPNP010000036.1:0-4457 GCA_046732775.1 Acidobacteriota bacterium | reverse complement strand
CATCACCTCGTCGGCGAGAATCGTAGCTTTAATATCACCCTGGAGTTACCTGACGGCGCGATCGATCTGAAGGCTACTCCGGTTCGTTACGAACGTCTCGAGGAAAACACGAACGACACCGGATACTTAATCGCAGTGAAGATCACCAGCATGATGGACGGCGATCGCGAAAAGTGGAATGATTTCCTGGCCGGCCTTGGCTAAGGCTAGCGAGGTCGATCAGACAAATCTCAACCAACCAAAAGCTTCGGGTACGTGGAAATTGGGTTCCTCTGAAAACGTGGGTTGCCACGCGAGGTAACGCTCGTCTCCTGCGCCCACGCAGCGAAACAAATTAACGCGCCAAACACTGCCGACCTGGGGTTTTGGTAAACGAGAACTCCAGGGGATGGCAATCGTGATAACAGTTTGATCGGGCACGATTGTGGCCGAAGCTTTCATGCCTGAGTGAAAGTTAAGGTTCGTCTCACGTCCGGCCGGCGTAAACGTAATTGCGATATCGATCCATTCACCTGCCGGCGATGCTTCAAACTCAAAGTAGCCGGCGGGAACGTTCTGTTGAGGCGAAACAAAGACTTCGCACACATCACGGTCCCACAACCTGACCGTCTTGCGTTCAGTTTGTGGTGTGGGACATACGATCAAGGGTTCGTGCTGGCGACAGATGAAACGAACGAGTAGATGGCGATCGGTCCAAAGAATGCGCGCCTCAGAGTGACGAGATTCAGGGGCAGGATCGCCGGCCCAGGTCTGCGTGATGAAGACAGGCTGGGCGCGGCTCCAGGCTGCGTCAGACCACTCGGACGGTTCGAGTTCTTTATCCGAGTAAACTCCCGCGATCGTTTTTGTGTCGTCTGCCATCAGCCCTGGCGGCCCTTTAGTTCATTAAGACAAGCCGCGAGCAGTTCGACAGGATCGCCGTGACAGAAGATTTTCGCGCCGGTCTTTTTGGAGAATTTTTTCAGCAGGTAGTCACTCTCGTCGGCGACGCCGCCAGTACCAGTCAAACAGCCGATGATTTTGTTTTCATCGTGAGCGATTGTGAACTCATTCAAAGAGCCCATGGCGCCGGCAATGAACAGAGCGATATCGCACGAGCGGACCAGTACGACATTTCTGCCCTTGAGGCCGAATCCCGTATAGATAACAACATCGCAAGCATCGAGCGGCAGGTTGTAATGATCTACATGCTCAGCGGCGTTGGCGGCAGGCGAGATGCCGATGTGAAAGCTGCCGGCGTCGTGCGCAGCCTTGCCCACGACATAGACTATTCCGGTCGTGGCTCCGGTTAGGATCCGTAACTTGCGCTCGGCGATCGCGTGCGCCAACGCCCGCGCTTTTTCAGCCAGCGCCTTTTTGTCTTCCTGCCCGCCGGCATCACCGGCAGAGCCCATCACTCCGATCGATGTAATCATTTCCCTTTACGAAACCACGCGTTAGCACTGCCGATGAACAGCAAAGACGTTCCCACTAACTGCAGGAGTGAAATCAAAATACTAATTGTTGGCCACGCCAGGCCGTGTTTCAAGTCCCTGATGTAACCGGGAATCGAAAAAGGAGTGCCGACGACGACGAGGATCATTAGCAGTATCCGAGCCCAATTGTTCCCCTTTGAAATTCGCCACACGAGCAGAAAGCCAACCGCGAAGAACGCAAGCACGATCGCCAGCGCAATCGCCATGGTCGTGCCGGATACGGCGCGAATCACGTGCACGGCGGCTGTGAGCGCTCCGAGGGCGAGCGCGGCTTTGAGCAGTAGTACTGCCATTGAAACTTGCCGGGGTCGTTGGACGCCGGCGTCGTTAATTGTGGCGGTCATTTATTAGCTCTCCTGGGTTGCACGAGTAGAGTTAACGGTTGTCGTCGTTTGTAAAGCGCGGCCATCCTGGTCCCACCACTTCTGCGTTAAGAACCAGGCGATACCGGGAAACAAAAAGAGCGCACCGATCGCGACGGCGACCGTGCGAGGCGACATACCGAAGCGATCGAGCAGTTCACCGGTTGCGTAATTTGAGATAGCCATCGTTAGAGTTAGTAAGGCCAGCTCGGCGGCAAACACGCGGCCGCGAAAATTATCCTCGACACCACGTTGCAACAGCACGGTAGAGAACACCCAGAGAATGCTGCCTCCGCAGTGGGCTATGCCGAGCACTATCAGCGCGACAACAAAACTGGTCGCCACCCCAAACGCCATGTAAAAAGCGCCGCCGATCAGGAATGCAATGCCGATTGACACCTGCATCCGCTTTTTACCTTCGCCTGAGATTCGATGAGCCACAATCGGGCCTACCGCGGTGCCGATGCCGCGCGCGGCAAACAAAACGCCGATGCCGGTTGCCGCACTACTGCCTACGGGAAATATCTTTTCGCCAAACACTGCCAGCAACGTCAGAATTCCGCCGCCCATTCCCCAGGCCGGTTTGACGAGCAACAACGCAAGCACACGCGGCCTTCGTTTTACGTAACGCGCGCCCTCGATAGTTTCCGTAATTCCCAGCGCACCGTTCACCGTGAGCTTTCGTTTTTCTCGCGGCGTACGCTTTGGAATACGCACGCTGGCAATCAATGCCGCTGAGACGAGGTACGTTAGGGCATCAAGGATAAATGCGACGTCCGTACCGAACCAACCAGTTACGACTCCGCCTATTGCGGCGCCCAGCGTCAACATTGCGGACCAGGTTACCGATGAGATTGCGTTTGCTGATACTAGTTCGCGGTCAGAGACAATCGACGGAATAACGGCTGTCTTTGCCGGCTCAAAGAAAGTGGAAAGCGCCAGCTGCAATACGGTCAAAAAGTAAACAATCCATAACTGGTCAGCGCGGCGAACAAATAAAAAGCCCAATACGACGACCGCACGCAACAGATCGGACACGATCATGATTGAGCGACGGCTGAAGCGATCGGCCACCACTCCCGATAGAGAACCAAAGAAAAAGCTTGGCAAAAACCTGGCTACCAGCAAGAGGCCGACAGCGCGTCCGGAGCCCGTCAGATTTAGGATGATTGTGTAAAGGGCGATCGTATCGAACCAATCGCCCATCTGGCTGACAACCTGTCCCAGCCACACCTGCCTGAAACTGCGGTTAGACCGCAGCAGCTCGATGTAACCCGCTGGTCGCACGATCTCCGCTTTGTTGTTAGTTAAATTTTCTGACACCGAACTCGCTTGAACACGCGCATCGGTCAAAAGGAAATCTCAATGACACAACCGAAATGCGCTGAACCACTGATTAAAGTAATAAAAGACGAGGGTGCCCGCTCGCTTCGACGTTTGTCAACCAATGCGTCAGGCACTTTGACTGCCGGTGGCAATCTGACCTGTCAGAATGAAGAGCGCGGTCCTGCAATCCCGCATGCTGAAAATTCATTCGTACAAAACCATAGACAACTTCGATATTTCTACGCGTCGGCGAAGTGATAGTTCGCGGCACAACAATTGAAAAAGGCACCGCGCGGCTGAGAGGCTCAAGGCTTCAACGGGCTCTCCGCACGGAGTCCGAGCCGCCAAAATTTTTCAATAGAGAGTGCAGCGTTTGTTTCACTCACTTTGACAACGATTCTCACCCAGCAAGGCAAGCCCTGCTTGCCCGCTTGCCCCAGTTCCTGGTCGGAAGCAACGCGGATTGCCCCCGCATTGCTTCCGACCAGAAAAATACGGACGACCAGGACGCCTGTATCAAGCGGAATGAAGCAATTGATTTGAAAACCGAGTTGAAGACTTGAGGAACCAATGAACCTGCTGGGCCTGATCAACAATCTACCAACCAGGAAGGACTTGTATAAGCCCTCTCGGTTTTTTGTGTTTACCGGCGTCGCATTTGCTGCGGCGCTGGTAATTCACTGGGCTTATTCATTACCCCTCCTCGGTTTGGTGACCTTTGTCTTAGCCAATGTTCTCTACGCTGCCTGGTCACGACTTCACTCAAAGACAACTGAAAGCGAAGAACTTAGTCGTATCCATTTTGCGACCGCCGAGGCGCTGGCCACCGCCATCGATGCCAAGGATCAAACTACTCACTGCCACGTCCGCCGCGTGCAAATTTACGCCGCGGGTCTGGGGGACGTGCTCGGCTTATCCAAAATGGAAATTGCGGCGCTCAAAGCCGGAGCGCTGCTTCATGACATCGGCAAACTCGCCGTGCCCGCACATATCATCAACAAACCCGGACGGCTGACGCCAGCCGAGTTTGAAAAGATGAAAGTCCACACCACCGTCGGCGCCCAAATTCTCAGCCGCGTGGATTTCCCTTATCCGGTTATGCCGATTGTCCGGCACCATCATGAGCAATGGGACGGTCTCGGGTATCCCGACGGACTCAAAGGCGAACAAATTCCCATCACCGCTCGAATCATTTCCGTAGTCGACTGTTTCGACTCAGTGAGAGAAGACCGCCCGTTCCGGCGTGGCATGACGCGCGATGAGGCCCTCGCGTTCTTAATGCGCGGCGCCGGAA
>JBKPNP010000035.1:0-4363 GCA_046732775.1 Acidobacteriota bacterium | reverse complement strand
TTAAGTATATTGTTACCCTTTAAAAGGTTCCAACTTCTTCTTCGCGGTCTTCTTCTTCAGCATCCCATTCGATCTCGCTGAAAAACTTCTTTCGTATGTCCGGATTCGTTTGTAAGCACGCGTAGAGAATCGTTAGGCCGTGCATTAACAAGTAAACATCTCTATCAGAATCACCCTCTAAGAGAACCGCAAATTTCTTCCCATGGAAAAGGTTGTTTCGTACACAGCTTAGCCGCTGTCGCTTTGAAAGCTCATTGGTTTCCACTGGCCGCGATTTGAGGGCTTTTTCTGCTCAGCGTATGATGGCAGTAATGAGTATGGTTCTTAAAGATTCGTACGGCCGGGCGATACGCGATCTGCGCGTCTCATTGACTGATCGCTGCAATTTTCGCTGCTTTTATTGCCTGCCCCACGGCGAGCCGCCCATTGCCCCAAAAGAGGAAATGCTGTCGTACGAAGAGATTGAGTACGTCTGCGACATCTTCGTTTCGCTCGGCATTGAAAAGATTCGACTCACCGGCGGCGAACCAATGATGCGACGCGACATCGAAACGATTATCAAGAAGCTGTCGGCACTAAAGTCCGACAAACTTCAGTTTGTCGCCGACGTGCGTGGTCGTTCTTCTGAAGACGACAAGCTAAAGCTTGTCGGACATTCGAGAGGCCTACAAGACCTCGCATTGACGACAAACGGCTACTTTCTGCCGGATCGCGCGCGGGGATTGAAAGACGCCGGCCTCGACCGCATCACCATCAGCGTCGACAGCTTGAAGCGCGACACATTCAAGCAGATGACCGGAGTCGACGTTCTGGATCGCGTGCTCGCAGGAATCGCGGCCGCGAAACAAGCGGGACTCGATCCCATTAAGATCAATGCGGTGATCGTACGCGGACACAACGAAGACGAGGTGGCAGACTTCGCCAGGTTCGCGCGTGAGCACGATGTGAAGATGCGTTTCATTGAGTTTATGCCGTTGGACTCCGGCCACGACTGGTCGCGCGACGACGTTGTCTCCGGTCGCGAAATTCGTGGTCGGATCAGCGAGCAGTTTCCCCTCGTAGCCATCGACGTCGCGCGCGGGTCTGAAACGTCTTCGCGTTATCGTTTTGCCGACGGTGCGCCGGGCGAGATAGGAATCATAGCTCCGGTTACTGAACCCTTCTGCGGCGCCTGTTCGCGCATACGATTGACCGCTGACGGCCAAATTCGCACGTGTCTCTTCTCAACCGTCGAGCATTCGCTGCGCGACGTGGTGCGGAATGGCGCCAGCCGAACAGACATTATTGAATTCATCGAGGCGGTCGTGATGAAGAAGGAGCCGCGCCACTACATTAACGAACCGCAATTCGTCGCTCCCTCGCGATCGATGAGTTTTATTGGCGGATAGAAATAACTTTCAAGGATGGGTTAACGCAGATGCTTTACCGAACTTTTCTTTCACTAGTTCTCCTCGCGTCGTTCGCTTTCATAACCAACGCGCAAACGCGTCCCTCGCCGGCGGCTCCGTCCACGGGCGCGAGTTCTTCAACGCTGCGCGTCGAACTGCCGACCCCAATCGCGGAAACTCCGGTTCCTCTCGTTGATGGTGGTCGCAGTATGCAAACGCTAAGCTTTGTAACTCCCGATACAAACTTTGAACGCACTGTAGTCAAAGACGCTGCATTCTCTGCCGAGTCGGTCACAGAACATGTTCAGCCACTCGCGGACGGCAACCGCTTCACACGGAAATCCGTCGCGCATATTTATCGCGACGCCGCCGGGCGTACTCGTCGTGAGCACGAAATGAGTCGCCGGGGCGCGATCAGTGCGAACGGAGAAACGCCGCGCCTCATCATCATTAACGATCCGGTCGGGCGCGTGAACTATGTGATCGAAACTCAAGCGGGCACGGCGCGGAAAACCGAATTGCCGCCCGCCCAGGTGATGGAAGCGTTTTCCAAAGCACGCGGCGATAACGCGCCGTTCAGTGTGCTAATGCCTACCAGCGCGGCGCATCGCCGCATGCGGGAGGGCGAGTCGGCGGAGGAACCAGCCAAGCCTGTTCGAGAGAAGCTGCCGGCCCAGGTGATTGAAGGCGTGCTGGCTGAAGGCTCGCGAACTACCTTAACGATTCCCGCCGGCGAATTTGATAACGAACAGCCACTCGTAATTTCTCATGAGGAATGGTACGCGCCGGAGTTGCACATGATCGTATTGATGAAGCACAACGATCCGCGATTCGGCGAGACCACTTTCCGGCTGACCAATGTTAACCGCAGCGAGCCGGCAGCGGATCTATTCCAATTGCCGGCGGGCTATCGCATCGTCAATGATCGCGAGCGGATGATCCGCACACCCGGCGAACCGCCGATGATGCGTCGCGCCATGCCGTAACAAACTGATTGAGACACGCGAACGACATCGTCGGTGAGATATTGCTGGTTGCCTTCTTCGTGATCATGGCTGCGACCCCGCTCGCAATCCTGACCTTCGGAATCATCAACTTTGTTCGGGCCCAAACGAGACGCAGTACCATCGTGCTGCAGGGGCTGATGGCCATTGCGGCCTGGACGATTCTCAGCTACGTAATATTCATGCTGTTCATCGTTATCGTTTTTTCGTTTCCATATCCACTTTCCACTGCGGACGAACTCAAAAGCACCGGACTGTTTCTGTTAGGCTGCGCGATCTACACGGCAGTCGGCGCGCTGCTTGTTTTCTGGACGAAGCGCCAGGCAAGACTCTCGATCCGCTGACGACGAACTTGAGTTTGGACGACCTCACCCAGTCGCTACCGCTCCCGGTTCCGAATAAATCCCCCACGAAAGTGAAGCGGGAGCGACCGGGTCAACATGCGAATCTCAAACTGCTACGCAAGCGAAGTTGACGTCCATCCGTTTTTGTCCTACTTTGCGCCTCTCAGTTCGATACCTATTTTCAACCAACACGAGGAACGCGTTTCATGTCCATCCCCAAATACCTTGTCCTGTTTTTACTGATCGTTTGTTTTGCTGCACCGGCGTCGCTCCTCAAAGCGCAAGACGCCACAGCGGTAAAGAACGCGCCCACGTCACGCGGCGGTAAAAAACTTCTTGGCGCCCTCGATTTGATGAAGGTTGCGAACGTTGGCTCGCCGCGCATTTCACCGGACGGTTCGCGCGTAGCCTACACAGTCGGCGA
Organism: Acidobacteriota bacterium; assembly: GCA_046732775.1. Classification (GTDB taxonomy): domain Bacteria; phylum Acidobacteriota; class Blastocatellia; order Pyrinomonadales; family Pyrinomonadaceae; genus PSRF01. Next base: position 1,203 of record JBKPNP010000035.1, on the reverse strand, counting down.
AGTGAAAATGGAGAAAGACAAGGAGTGGAAAACGATTACGCAGGTGTGGGTTGTACCTGCCGCCGGCGGCAAAGCAATTCAGTTTACGCGCGGGGACAAAAACTCAACCGCTCCGGACTGGTCACCCGACGGCTCATTGCTCGCGTTCCTGTCCGACCGCGAAAAGGATGGTGAGCGTCAGGTGTGGATGATGATGGCAAACGGCGGCGAAGCGTGGGCGGTCACCGCTCACAAAGGCGGCGTCACCAGTTTCCGCTGGTCGCCGGACGGTAAGCAACTCTTGTTGAGCGCCACCGATCAGCCAAACAAAGATGAAGAGGAACGGAAGAAGGTTAAAGACGACACGATGGTCATCGATCGCGACCTGAAGATGACGCACCTTTGGACCTGGAACATCGAGACAAAAGCTGAGAAGCGTTTAACCGAAGGCAGCTTCACAGTCAGCGATGCGCAGTGGGCACCGGATGGCGCGCGCATCACCTACACGGCGCGTCCGACACCCAAAGCTGATGACGGCGGCTTGAGCGATGTCTGGATCATGACGGTCGCCACCGGCGAAAAGACGAAGCTGATCACAGTCAAAGGTTCGAGCGATAACGCGCGATTCTCTCCCGACGGTAAGTGGATCGCTTTCACAGGCACGCCCGATCCTGTCGGCGTTTCCACAACATTTCTGTATCTCATTCCGGTTGCCGGGGGAACCCCGCGAGAGCTGTCCACAAAGTTTGACCTCAGCGTCGGCACACCTGTTTGGTCCCGCGACGGCAAGACTATTTTCTTCAGCACCAACACCCTGGAGGCGATCGAAGTTTACGCGTTCGACGTCAACAGCGGAGCGGTGAAGCAGCTGTCGCGACGCAACGGATCAACTGGTATCACTGACATCAGCCGTAACGGCATAGTCGCAGGCACAACCTCGGCCGCCAACCAACCAACTGAGATCTACACAACCAGCCCCGATTACGGCGCCGTTAAAGTCGTAACGGATCACAATTCATGGCTCAGAAACTACGACCTTGCCGAGACTGAAATCGTTAAATGGAAAAGCAAAGACGGCATGGAAGTCGAGGGGTTATTGACGAAGCCCGTCGGCTATGTAGCAGGCACGAAGGTTCCGTTTCTACTGAATCCTCACGGAGGCCCGACGGGCGCGTCGCTCAATTCGTTCAACAATACCGTGCAGGTGCTGGCCGCAAACGGCTT
>JBKPNP010000034.1:0-5573 GCA_046732775.1 Acidobacteriota bacterium | reverse complement strand
ACGCGAAGGCCGCGAACGGTGCCGTCGTCGTTGAGGAGTCGGGTGGCATGAGCCTCTTCGAGAACATGTACGCCACAGGCTCTTGCCCGTTCGAGCAGCTGAAAATCCATTTCACTGCGGCTGAGCCCGAGCGCGGCGGTGCCGTGCCTGAACCAGACGCTGGGGACGTTCACACTTCTGCCATTGCGCGCGTAAAAGACAGTCTCAGTCACAGCGGCGCCGCCGGCAGCCGTCATTTGCTCGAGTACACCAAGTCGACCGAAGTGAGATAGGCACTCGGGAGAGATAAACTCGCCGCACAGCTTTGGCCGCGGAAATTTTTTCTCCTCGATTAGCAGCACGCGGGCGCCGGCGAGTGCGAGCTGAATCGCCGCGCTCGAGCCCGCCGGCCCAGCACCGGCGATTGCCACATCGAACTGTCGCTCAGCGTTCATTCTTTTGGAGTGCGGCGGCTTGACGCCGCTTTTTCTTCGCGGTGTCTTGATATCGTGGGTTCCTCAGTGTGCAACGCGGCTGCGACGGGTCGCAGCCGTTAGAAAGCGGTGACAGGTCACCGCACTCCAAAAGAGTATCGCTAAGCTGCCAGCACCAGTCGATACGGGAAATGCCGCTGCACCGTAGCACCTTCAAGTCCCGCTTGACGCGCCAGACTCAACAGTTCCATTGGCGTGAAACTTCGCAGGATCGAGAGCGCGCCATCTTCGCGAATCAGCCGGTTGTGTAAAAACAAGTGGCCGATCGTGGTGTAAAACCAATAGGCGATGGGATGACGATGAAGATCGATCACGTAAATTCCGCGTGAAGCAACTCGACGCAACTCCCCGAGGATTTTCACAACGTCAGCGTCCTTGAAGTGGTGCGTAAACAACGAGCAGAGCGCGTAATCAAACTGCTGATCAGCAAAGGGCAAACGAAACGCATCCCCGCGCACGGCCGTGATTTCCGGAAATGCTTCTGAACTTTCCGCGATCGATAATGCCGACCGCGCGTTGAGTTCGACACCCGTCAGGCTGGCTTTACGTTTCTGCTCACGCGCCCAGGTCGCTGCAACTCGCAGCAATTCTCCTGAACCCGCGCCGACATCAACTACGGAAAAGCATTGCAGATGTTGTCGTTCGATTTCTGCCAACAACGACTGCTTCAACGCGCTGGCGTCGCCCAGCCAGCGATTAACACGCTGCAACTCGACAATACAGCCTTCGTATTCCTCGGCAGTGTAGTCGCCCTTATCGAGGTGCTCCAATTCATGACTGCGTTGGCGAAATCGTTCGAGCATCAGTTCGAAACGATCATAACAGCGCGCCCGTCGTCAGCTAAGCTGGAAGCGTCAGCCGCGATTTGTGACCGCGCGTAAAGTCTGGAATCATGAGCGTGTGTCAGTCACGCCAAATTTTCTCGAGCTGAAACACGTCGGTGACGCGGCCGAGCCGAACTTTGTTGGCCGTGCTGCGTCGCTTCAGTGTGGCGCTGTGTTGCGCGTTTCGGTTCACGTCGACGAGTCGCAGCACATCACTGACGCGAAGTTCAAAGCGGCCGGCTGCATTACACTCGTGACCTCTGCAGCCTCCTTAATCGAGAAAGTACTTGGTAAGACGAACGCCGAAGCCGCGGCGATTGCCCAGGACGTGGAAACAATGAGCGAGCTGACGCCCGCGCGTGTGGACTGTGTGACGCTAGCTCACGAAGCGCTGCTCCAGGCGATTCGTGCCTACAGCGATGCGGCGCGAGACGAATGGGACGGCGATGAGGCACTCATCTGTACTTGCTTCTGCGTCTCCGAACGTACGATTGAACGCGAGATTCGGGAAAATAATCTGCGCACGATTGGCGAAGTTACGCGTGCGTGCAACGCGGGTGGCGGTTGCCGCTCGTGCTACCCTTTGATTGAAGAAATGCTGGCTAGTAAATAGTGAATAGTGAATTGTAAATAGTCGGGGTCGATTCCCGGTCCCCGGTCCCCGGTCCCCGGTCCCTGTCCCCTGTCCCCCTATTCGCTATTCACTATTCACTATTCACTATTTCCTATTCACTATTCACTATTCACTATTCACTATTCACACCGATGATCTATCTCGATAACAACGCCACCACACAGGTCGCACCGGAAGTATTCGAAGCGATGCGGCCTTACCTAACGGACATTTACGGCAACACATCCTCCGCGCATTCACTTGGGCGGAACGTAAAACTCGCCATCGAGCAGGCGCGCGAACAGGTTGCGCAACTGATCGGCGCGGCCGATACGAATGAAATCGTTTTCAGCTCGTGCGGCTCGGAATCAGACAACTGGGCGATTGGCTGCTTCCTCGAACAAAATCCCGATCGCCGTCACATCATCACTACTCGCGTCGAGCACGAAGCCGTGCGCAACCTTTGCGTGCATCTGGAGCAACGCGATTGCGAAGTTACCTGGCTGGACGTCGACGAGAAAGGCGAACTCAATCTCGACGATCTGAGCCAGGCTTTGCGACCCGACACCGGCATCGTCTCGATGATGATGGCGAACAACGAAACCGGTGTGCTCTTTCCCATCGAAGCCGCCGGCAAAATTATTCGCGAACATTCGCGCGCGCTCTTTCACGTTGACGGCGTGCAGGCCGTCGGCAAGATACCGATTGATCTAAAAGCAATGCAGGTCGACCTGTTTGCGTTGTCGGGTCACAAACTTCACGCGCCGCAGGGTGTCGGCGTTTTGTACATCCGCGAGGGCGTGAAGCTGCCGCCATTCATTATCGGTGGCAGTCAGGAAAAAGGGCGGCGCGGCGGCACTTCGGCGGTACCAAACATCGTCGGGCTGGGCGCCGCTTGTGAGCTCGCCCGGGCCTCGGACGATCACAGCCGCATCGAAGCCTTGCGCAACAAGCTCGAGACCAGAGTCTTGAAAGAAATTCCAAACGCTCGGGTAAATGGAACCACCGCGCCCGGCAAACGCCTGCCTAACACTTCAAACATTTCCTTCGAGTACGTTGAGGGTGAAAACATCCTCGTTCATCTCGATCAACAGGGCGTGTGTGTGTCCACCGGTTCCGCTTGTCATTCGAGTTCGAAACAATCGTCGCCGACATTGCGCGCGATGAACGTGCCTTACACGGCCGCGCAAGGTTCAATTCGTTTCTCGCTCGGTCGCTATAACACCGAAGCCGAAATTGATCGCACGCTTGAACTGCTGCCACCGCTCATAAACAAGCTGGTCGAAATGTCGCCCTACGACAATGAACTGAAAAAGCTTTACGCCAGCCGTTAAAGGGTAGTGCCGCAATTTCAAAACCTCTGTGCACCCTTTGTGACCTCCGTGTCTCGGTGGTGGATTTTTTCTTAGCGAATTCACCACCGAGACACAGAGAACACAAAGGACGCACAGTGGAAAACGGAAATGACGACACTACCCGTTAACGATCTCGCTTTAGTCGCCTTCGCTTTACTGGTAGAATTTCGCTGTTGAGTTAGTACGTCTCCGCTATCACTCCAAAACGTCCGGAGCAATCAAAGATGTCCGCTGAAGAGCCGGCCTCCCAGGGAATGCCCGCCGTCGCCATCGCCAAAACTGCGTCGTCTCGCAAGGCGCGCGCAGATAGCGTGAGTTCGATGGAGACGGACGATTTTGTCTGCATCACTCCCGACACATCCCTTTCCCAGGCCATCCAAACAATGAAGCAGGACGAAGGCGGCTGTGCGATAGTTTGCGCAGAAGATGGGTCGGTAGTGGGGATTTTTACTGAACGAGACCTGCTGACGAAGGTAGTCGGACAGAACGTCGACTTAAACGCGCCAATCGAGAATTGGATGTCGCCGGTGGTGGCAACCTTAACGCCTGACGCCACCCTGGCTGACGCCGTCGATATCATGAATGACAGGGGTTATCGCAATATTCCGCTCGTTAAAGACGGCAAGCTGGTTGGCTCAGTCTCAGTTTTCGACGTCATCAGTTATCTCGCGGAAAGCTATCCCCAAACGACCATGAACCTGCCACCAAATCCCGATCAGGTGATGGACAGCACCGAAGGCGGGTAAGTTGCATTGAATAACCAGCCATAAGATCTGTTCTTGTTATTAACGACAACGGTCGACCGTTGTTACGAAAGGAACCCTCGTCGCTATCATGAGTACCATCATCGAATCCCCGGTAGAACAAATAGAAAAGAACCTCGAAGAAGTTGAGACCGTCACCATTCGGTTTGCCGGCGACTCCGGAGACGGCATGCAGTTGACGGGCACTCAGTTCACAAACACGTCGGCGGTTGTCGGCAACGACATCTCAACCTTGCCGGATTTTCCGGCTGAAATACGTGCCCCTGCCGGCAGCTTGCCCGGCGTCAGCGGATTTCAACTCAACTTCTCCAGCCAGGACATCAAGACTCCGGGCGATCAGCCGAGCGTGCTCGTGGCCATGAATCCGGCTGCGCTCAAAGTGAACCTTCCCGATTTGGAAGAAGGCGGCACGCTCATCGTCAACACTGACGGCTTCACGAATGAAAACCTGAAGTATGCGAACTACGCTTCGAACCCGCTCGAGGATGGCACGCTCGCCGGTTTCCGCGTTCATAAGCTGCCGGTGACGACGCTCAACATGAACGCGTTGAAAGGAAACGTCGAACTCTCGCGCAAAGAGATCGATCGTTGCAAAAATTTCTTCGCGTTGGGAGTGCTCTACTGGCTTTACGATCGCCCGATGGAGAGCACGCTCGCCTGGATCAATTCCAAGTTTGGCAAAAACCCTGAACTGGCGAAAGCAAATGAAATCGCCTTGAAGACGGGTTATAACTTCGCTGACACGACCGAAGTCTTCACTACTCACTACACCATCAAGAAAGCGAAGATTACTCCCGGAAAATATCGAAAGATTACCGGGAACGAAGCGACGGCGCTGGGCTTTGTCGCCGCCTCGCAGCTGGCCGGGCGCCCGTTGTTCTATGGTTCCTATCCGATTACTCCCGCGTCTGACATTCTTCACGAGTTGGCGCGGCACAAAAGCTTCGGCGTAAAAACTTTTCAGGCTGAAGACGAAATCGCTGCCGTTTGTTCCGCGATCGGAGCTAGCTTTGCCGGTCAAATCGGACTGACCGGAACTTCCGGCCCCGGCGTCGCGCTGAAACAGGAAGCTATCGGCCTGGCGGTGATGACGGAGTTGCCGCTCGTGATCGTTAACGTGCAACGCGGTGGGCCTTCAACGGGATTGCCGACGAAAACGGAGCAGGCTGATTTGTTTCAGGCAGTGTGGGGACGAAACGGTGAATGTCCGGCAATCGTAATTGCGCCGTCCACACCCGCCGACTGTTTTCACATGGCGATCGAAGCGGTGCGCCTGTCGTTCAAATATATGACTCCGGTCTTTTATCTGTCTGACGGCTATCTCGCGAATGGCGCCGAGCCCTGGGCCATCCCCGCGATCGACGAGCTGCCCCAGATTCCGGTGACCTTTGCGAGCGACCCCGCGAACTTCATGCCGTATTCGCGCGATCCGGAAACGCTCGCGCGGCCCTACGCAATTCCGGGGACGCCGGGACTCGAGCACCGCATCGGCGGTATCGAAAAACAGCACATCACCGGCAACGTCAACTACGATCCGGAAAATC
>JBKPNP010000033.1:0-3551 GCA_046732775.1 Acidobacteriota bacterium | reverse complement strand
AATTCAGAAACTGTACACGAAGAACGGCGCCCCGCTTTCGCTGCGCGCGTTCGCATACGCTATCCAGGGCGATGTCGGATATATCATCGGTGGCTACAGCGGCGAAACGGGAAAGCCTGACGATGGCAAGTTTACGTTGACCTTACGTAAAGGCGCGGACGGTCGCTGGCTGATCGTGTCAGACATGGACAACGGCAACCGCCGATGACCGGAGCGCGGGCGTCCCTCCCGCATGAGTGGGCCGCGGCCGGTAAATTTCATGATGGAGCGCTGAAGGTGCGGCAGTCGAACTTCGTGATCTTTCAGTTCAACCCTTTGGACCGTCGCACCTTCGGCGCTCTATCCGTTTGCTATCTGTTTCCCACGCCCTCACTGGCGTGGCTATTAACCGACGGCCCTTCGGGCCTGCAATCGCTGACCGTTGCAATTCACGTACGGACAGGATTGCCTTGGTAGTTGATCGGAGGTGAAGCACGTGAAGCTCTTATTCAGCAGTTTACTTTTCCTCTGTGCATTCGTGCCGGCAACGCCCGCGCAGACGCAAAGAATCTCGCCTGACGAACAAAAGATCGTCGCCTACATCGATGCGCACACCGCTGACGCGATCGCGCTGCTTGAAAAAGCCGTAAACATCGAGAGTCCCACGGAAAATCTTGCCGGCGTCAAACAAGTCGGCGCGGTGTTCAAGTCGGAGTTTGAGGCACTCGGCTTTACCGCACGCTGGATCAACATGCCCGCGGTCATGAAGCGCGGCGGACATCTGCTTGCCGAAAAGGCCGGCAGCAAAGGTAAGCGCGTTTTACTACTCGGCCACATCGACACCGTTTTGAAAGGCGAGAAATTCATTCGTAAGGGAACCAGGGGCTTCGGAACCGGCTCGTCAGACATGAAAGCCGGCGACGTCGTTTTGTTATTCGCCTTGAAAGCGTTGAACGATGCCGGCGCTCTCAAAGACGCTCAAGTGATTGTCATGCTGACGGGTGACGAGGAAGATTCGGGGGATCCAATTGAGGTTAGTCGCGGCGATATGATCGACGCAGCCAAACGCAGCGACCTGGCGCTGAGTTTTGAAAACGGCGGCAGCAACGTGGCCACAGTCGCGCGGCGCGGCGCCAGCGATTGGCTGATCGAAGTGACGTCACGAACCGGCCATTCATCGCAGATATTCAAGAGCATGGGCAACGGTGCAATCTTCGAGGCCTCGCGCATTCTCAGTCAGTTTTACGAAAAGTTACGCGGTGAGGCCTACCTCTCGTTCAACCCTTCGGTGATTGCCGGTGGCACTGAAGTAGAGGTGAAGGAGCAGAATTTAACGACGCGAGGCAAGACCAATGTCGTTCCTGCGAAAGTGATCGTGCGGGGCGACTTGCGTTTCATTCGCGAAGATCAGAAGGAAGCAACCCGCGAGAAAATGAGAAAAATCGTGGCGGCGAGTTTGCCTGGCACATCGTCGAAGATCACCTTCATGGACGGCATCCCCGCGATGTCTCCGAGCGAAGGAAACATGAACTTGCTACGACAACTCGATGCCGTCAGCCAGGATCTGGGCTTTGAAAAAATTGAGCCACTGGACGCCGGTGAAAGAGGCGCGGGAGACGTTTCGTACGTCGCGCATCTGGTGCCCGCGCTCGATGGCCTCGGCGCAACCGGTGGCGGCGCACATGCGCGCGGCGAATACGCTGATCTCGACACGCTGCCACGCCAGATCAAACGGGCAGCGCTTCTGATCTACCGCCTGACACGATGAGTTTGAAAGCACGCGCTTGCCGGCAACACTCCTAATATCGATTAGCGATTGCCGGACGTGTACGAACTAAAAGTACGCGGGATGCCGCTGTCGTCCGAGACATCCGTGAAGCGAACGCCGATGGTTGGAGCACCTGACGCAGTAGTTTGTCTCACCATGAAGTGAATGTGCCCCGTCATACTGTTGCCGACGCTGCCCACGCGCGCGATTTGTTCGCCGGCGTTTACCGTTGCCGGAACTGTCTTCAATCGCGTGGGCACACTTCCCTTCTCGATGTGCAGGTAATAGGCGACCGTCCCATCGCTGTGAACGACGGCGATTTGATTATTAGCTCCTCCCATCCCGTCGTTAGTGTCGGTCGGAACCGTTTGAATCGTACCGCCGCGCGCCGCGAGTACCGGCGAGCTACAGGGCCGGCGGAAATCCCACGAAAACTTTTGACTGCTGTTCGCAGTATTGTGGTTTAGCCCTGAATTGTTTCCCTGTATCACCCAGGTGCTCTCTCCGGCCGGAAACGGAAGCTTGTATTGGCGATTCGCCACCGGATACTCGGCCAGGTTCACGTCCCCTTTGAGTATGAAATAAGGAATTACCCACGCCAGAATCCAAATCACCACCACGGTCAGCGGCATGAACACGACCCAGCCCCATTTGTGATATGTGGCGTACTCGTCCGATTCACCGACGCACAGACGGACGAGAAGGGGCAACAGGAAGAATGACAGGAAGCCGAGGATCGTGCCGACCATACCGCCCCAGTGATAAAGACTGGGCAGCCAATAGGGGCCGCAACCCACGAACGCGAGAAACCCGAGCGCCAGACCAGTGACAGCGGAAAGCGCGGTCACCGTCGCGAACAAATTGTTGGCCCATCGCAAAGCCTGCGTGAGACTGCCGGAACCATTCGAAACTTTGTAAGCGAGCCGGATAGCGTTGATGGTGAGTCCGGCAAAGGCGCCCCACAGAACAATGACAATGATTGCGGCGGTGATTACATAACCACTGCCGAGGAAGCCGGCGAAGGAAGGGCCAATGAGAATCGCCGCCAGCAGCAGGAACACGCCGAGAATCACCATGAGGATCCGAGCGAGAGTAACCATGATGAGGACCTCCAGAGTTAAAGGTTCACGAATTCATCCGAGGTAGTGCAATATCTCGCTCCGCGGTAGCAAAACACAGCTCACTTATCGCACAGCAGGAACGCGAGAACGGCGGGGACTTTATGACCCGGGCGTCCGGCTGTCAAGGTTTTCGTCGGGGTCGCCGCGGCAGCGGCGAGGAGAAGGTAGCCAGACGTGAAACATCTGGAATGGCGTTGAAAATCTCGCGCGCGGGAGGCGCGCAAAGATCTGGGCGCACCTACGCCGCGCCAATTTTCAATGACACCTTATCCACAGGTTTCACCTCTGACCCGTCTCCGCCCATCTCCGAGGCGCGGGCTTCAGGCTCGCGATCCGACCTGTTACCATAATTCAAAACCGATCAGTTGCGCGCGTAAGTCTTTCCCATAAATGCTTATCGACATCTCGCCGTTAAGAGTCTCCCGCGATTATCGTCTGCTGTTTTTTGGTCAACTCATCTCGGCCTTCGGGACTGCCATTAGTTTCGTGGTCCTGCCGGTACAGGTTTACCAATTGACTGGTTCGACATTGCTCGTCGGCCTGTTGAGCGCGACTGAATTTCTGCTGATCCTTTTCATGGCATTCATCGGCGGAGCGTATGCCGACTTCATCGACAAGCGGCGGATGTTGCGACTCACGGAAGTCGGTCAAACGATTGTCACCGCGATCTTGATTGCCAACGC
>JBKPNP010000032.1:0-1028 GCA_046732775.1 Acidobacteriota bacterium | reverse complement strand
TGGGCATCTGTGACCATTACGTTCGGCAGCACCGTCGCCAAACGTTCAGTGGCCAAATAATACTGGCGGCCGAGCCAACCCCATTTCTTCCGTTTATGTTCGAGTCCGTCGACGTTGAGTGCGACAGGCGTTCCGGTAAGGCGAAGAATTGGAGCAAACGGAGCATTAGCGGCGTTGCAGATCAAGGCGGCGTCGTAACGACCGCCTACTGAGTGCACCGCGGACAGAAAACAATGAACTACTGTATCGAAGTATTTATGACGGATCGTCGGCAGAACCTTGAGTCGAACCCCGTGATACTCCAACTGGCGAGGAGAGACGTAATGCGCTCGGCCATACACTGTAACTTCATGGCCGCGTGCCACTAGACGGGTTGATAAATGTTCGGCAAAGGTTTCGAAACCACCGTAGCTTGCTGGTATGCCACGCGTTCCGAGAATAGCGATGCGCATAAGACTGAATCGATCGGTCCTGGGTTTACACCGAAAATTCTGACTCTGTGGCGACTAGTGAATGCCTACGGCTTCCTGATAGACAGTTAACGTTTGACGGGCTGTTTCGTTCCAGTCGAAAAGTTTTGCTCGCGTCAGTCCTTTACGCCTAAGTTCCGCTCGCAAGGTGGAATCGCTAATGACCCGGTTTATCGCGGCGGACAAGGCGTCAACATCAAAAGGGTCGACCATCAAGCCGGCGTCACCCACTACTTCCGGCAAGCTGGTTCGGTCTCCAGTAATTACCGGTGCGCCGCATTTCATGGCCTCCAGGGGCGGCAATCCAAAACCTTCAAAGTAAGACGGATAAACGAAACAAATCGCGCCTGAATACAGCGCGGGTAAATCTTTTTCAGGGACATAACCGGTCAAGACTACTGACTCGGTTAACTGCAATTCTTTAATCGTGCGGAGCGTTTCTTCGTAAAGCCAGGCACATTTTCCCGCCAACACAATTGTAGGAAGATTAACCTTGGGTGTGGTCCAACGCAAGCGGGCATAAGCCGCAAGCAGCCGGCCCAGATTCTTTCGCGGTTG
>JBKPNP010000031.1:0-2765 GCA_046732775.1 Acidobacteriota bacterium | reverse complement strand
AGCTGCGGCCACGTTCAACGAAACCGCGGCAACTAGTAGCGCCGATGTTTGTCTTATCCATCGTTGTGCTCAGCGGCTTGGGTTTTTGGCGCAAGGCGTTTTGGTCACTGCTGGCAATTGAACTTTGCGTTTATCTATTCGCGAGTCTTGGATTCGCTTTGACGGCAACGCGAAAAGCGCGAGAAGGCATGTCCATTGTGCCCGCGATCGCGATCGCTTTTTTCACTATTCATCTCTCGTGGGGCAGCAGTTTCTTCTGGGGCCTGGCGACACCTACCGACAAAAATAACAAATGAAACTAAGTGTCTTCGGAATCGGTTACGTTGGCTGTGTGTCGGCGGCGTGCTTCGCAAATAGCGGACACGACGTGACCGGCGTTGATCTAAATGCGACTAAAGTTGAAATCATAAATTCAGGCAAGAGCCCGATTGTTGAAGCCGGTATCGATGAACTGATCGGCGCGATGGTCACAGCGGGACGATTACGCGCCACCACGAATTCCGCGGAGGCGGTGACGAACTCGGACGTGTCACTCGTGTGCGTTGGTACGCCAAGCAACCCCAACGGCAGTCTGGATCTCGACCACGTTAAGCACGTTTGTGAAGAGATCGGCGCGGCGCTGAAGCTGAAGGAGTACCGGCATACCGTGGTGATTCGCAGCACTATGTTGCCGGGGACCGTCGAAGGACTGGTGGTGCCAACGCTGGAGGAGAGTTCGGGTAAACGCGCCGGCGTTGACTTCGGAGTCTGCATCAATCCCGAATTTCTGCGAGAGGGCAGTTCAATAAAAGATTTCAACGCACCGCCGTTCACCCTCATCGGTGCGGATGACGAACACACGGCCAGCCTCGTTCGCCAACTCTACGCCGAGATCGATGCGCCGTTATTCGTCACAGCGCTCAAGACGGCGGAGATGGTGAAGTATGCGTGCAATTGTTTTCACGCGCTGAAAGTTAGTTTTGCCAATGAGATCGGCAACATCTGTAAAGCGGTTGGCATTGATAGTCATGAAGTGATGCACGTGTTTTCGCAGGACACGAAGCTTAACTTGTCTCCGTACTATTTGACGCCCGGGTTCGCGTTTGGTGGTTCATGTCTGCCCAAGGATTTGCGCGCGATTAACTACAAGGCGAAGCAGGTTGATGTTGAGGTTCCGGTGCTTTCGGCGATTCTTCCAAGCAATCGTTTACAAATCGAGCGCGCGGTGGAAATGGTTCTGAAGACGCGCAAGAAGCGTGTCGGCGTGCTCGGCTTCAGCTTCAAGGCGGGGACCGACGACCTGCGCGAGTCGCCGATGGTCACGCTGATCGAGACGTTAATCGGCAAAGGTTTGCAGCTTACGATCTACGACCGCGACGTTTCGCTGGCGAAACTGTTCGGCGCGAACAAACAGTACATCGAACGCGAAATCCCGCACATCTCGCAGTTGATGCGTGGCAGCATTTCTGAAGTGCTGGATGAGGCGGAGCTGTTGGTGATTGGAAATAAGGCGAGTGAGTTTCGCGAAATCCGCGGCAGAGTCAGACAGGACCAGATAGTGATCGACCTCGTGCGGCTCTTTGAAAAAGACGAGAACATCGACGGGTCTTATCAGGGAATCTGTTGGTAACTAACTTGAAAAACGGAAAACACATAAGCAGGTGGTTGGCGCTGGGCGCGTTAGGTGTGATCGTGCTGTTGCCGGGCGTCGCCTGGGGTGCAGCGCGGCTGTTAATCGTGCGCACACCTGCGAAACCTGCGGAAGCCATCGTAATGCTTAGTGGGTCGGCGACGTTTCGTGAACGGGCCGCGCATGCCGCAAAACTCTACGCCGAAGGGCGCGCGCCAAGAATTATTCTGACGAACGATAATCTGCAGAGTGGCTGGTCCCAGAGTGAACAGCGCAATCCCTATTACTACGAACGCGCTATCAGCGAATTGCGTGCGTCTTCAGTGCCTGCCGAGAAGATTGAAGTTTCCCTCGACCCAATATTGGGAACCTACGATGAAGCGTGCGTCGTGAGATTGTATTGCGAGCAGCACCAGATTCATTCGATCGTCGTCGTCACATCCGGTTACCACTCGCGTCGTGCTCTCTGGACGTTCCGCCACGTGTTTCGCGGCAGCGGAATTGAAGTCAGCATGGATCCGGTCGAGGCAGGCATTGATACGCCGCCCGCGGCCACCTGGTGGCTCAAGTCGTTTGGTTGGGAAATGGTGCCGAAGGAGTACGGCAAACTGGGTTGTTACTGGCTCGGGTTGAAATAGATGCGCAACAACCAAAACATTTTACGACCTCAATGGGCGACGCTGATCGCGGCGCTCGGTGGCACCGTTTTGATTGCTACTGTTGGTGCGCTGGTGTTAATCGGGACAACGAACGCACAGCTTCCGGCGCACCGAATAATCACGGTGAAGGCCGGCGGCGATCTTCAGGCGGCAGTACGTTCAGCCCGATATGGCGATACGATTGAGTTGGAGGCGGGCGCATCTTTTGCCGGTCCGATCATACTTCCTTACAAAGGCGCGGGTTCCGGAACTGACGCGGATTACATAACGATTCGCACCGCGAACCTAAAGAATATTGCCGGCGACGACTCGCGCATAAAACCGGCTCTGCACGCGCGCGCGATGCCGAAAATTCTCGCGCCCTCCGAACAGGCAGCAGTGACGACCGAAGCGCGGGCGCATCACTACAAGTTCGTCGGCGTCGAATTCCTGCCGGCGCCTAACGCGAAATATGTTTACAACGTCGTCGACCTTGGAGGATCTGACTACACTTCGCC
>JBKPNP010000030.1:0-1472 GCA_046732775.1 Acidobacteriota bacterium | reverse complement strand
TGAACCATGTTGTCGATCTTCGTTCCACGTCCGATGCGCGTTCGCCCCAATGCTCCGCGATCGACGCAGGTGTAAGCGCCAAGTTCAACGTCATCTTCGATGACGACGGTGCCGACCTGAGGGAATTTGTGATAGGCAGGCGTGTCGCCATCTTCGCGAACATAGCCGAAACCATCTGCGCCGAGACAGACGTTCGCGTGCAACACCACCCGATCCCCAATCGTGACGTCGTCATAAACCGTGACGCCGGGATAAAGCACGCAGTCATTGCCAATGGCCACGTTGTCACCGATCACGACGCCTGCCTCGATGCGGGTTCCCGCTGCTATTCGACTGCCCTCGCCAATCGCGACGTTTGGACCTATGAAAACTGTCAGATCGATTTCGGCAGTCGGAGCTAATACCGCGCTCGGATGAATAAACGGGTCGCGACGCTTCGCTGGATGAAGCAGTCTCGCGACAAGTGCAAAAGTGAGTTTGGGTTTTTCAACTTCAATGATAGCCGGGCCAAACTCATGGTTCGCGATTGCAGTTCCCAGAAACTCAACGAATGACGCCGGCGCAATCAAGCACGAAGCATTACTAGCCTTAGCGGCTTCGAAAAACCTGGCGCCTTCGACATACGCAATTTCGCCAGTGCCGGCGGCGGCGACGTCTGCCACGCGGGCGATGTGGATAGAGCCGTCACCAATCAGTCGACCACTCACTTGAGCGGCGAGTTCGGCAGTCGTCAGTAATTTAGCGTCAGACATCTTTAGGCGCAGACTTGGCAACAGATACGGTTCGAGAAGCGGCTGATATTACACTTTTTCGTTTCGGCACGGCAGCAGGTTTCGGAAGTCCTTGAAATGCGCCATTTCTTAAACAAATCGGGCTAGGGCGTGGTCCCAATCAGGGGTCTTTTGCCTTGCCATGCCTTAGTAGACCCACTATCATGAGCCGGTCAGAAATAACCGGCATTACTGTGTTATGTGGGCCGGCTTAAATTCCTTCGTAATCTTGGTTTTTATTGATGAATTGGCGCTTATCAATGCAGCGCCACACAGGAGATCAGTTTAATTGTTTAGCGATCAATTTCGCCGCGGCGAATCAGACAAGGGCAAACTCGCAGGGGTTAAGAGCTCGAAGCTTCTTTCCAAAACTTCGGATGTGGCCTGGAAGGCTTTCCAGGCGGTCAACACTATTCTGCCTGAAGGCGAAGCAATAACCCCTAAGTGGGCGCCAGGTAAGTTGCTGAAATCTTACGAGCGCACTTCACCGCCGCTCGGCTTTCCAAGAGAAACCGACAGCCTCTGTCCGCGCTGCGTTAAGGAAGTTCGCGAAGCCGTGATTAGCGGCGAGACGACACTCGAGTCGTTGATGAACGAACATCCCGGCGAAATCAAAGCGCAGATCGTCGAAGAAGACGGTCAGGTCGTAATGCGAAAGACCTGCCCCAAGCACGGCGAGTTCGTCGATGTGATGGCGACCGA
>JBKPNP010000029.1:0-9837 GCA_046732775.1 Acidobacteriota bacterium | reverse complement strand
GCGAGTTTGTGTGATTAACCGCGCACTCATTACTCATCACTGTCTTTTAGGAGACCATTTTGGCTAACGAACAGTTTGACGTAACGATTATCGGAAGTGGCCCGGGCGGCTACGTGGCGGCGATTCGCGCCGGGCAGCTTGGCTTGAAGGCGGCGATGGTCGAGAAGGATACCCGCCTCGGCGGCACCTGCACATTGCGTGGCTGCATTCCCACCAAACAGATGTTGATGTCGGCACACATCTACGAACAGATGCAGCACGCCGCGGATTTTGGCGTGCAGGCTACCGGCATCCAGCTGGCTTTCGCCGATGTGCAGAAACGCAAAGACAAAGTGGTACTCAAGAACACCAAGGGCATTGAGTACCTGATGAAGAAGAATAAGGTGACGGTAGTCAAGGGCACGGGCAAACTCGCGCTGCCGGGCAAAGTTGAAGTCACTGGCGCTGACGGCGCGAAACAAACTATCCAGACGAAGAACATCATTATTGCGACCGGCTCCGTGGTCCGCCCAATACCCGGCTTTGAAACTGACGGCGTCCGCGTCGTGAACAGCGATCACATTCTCGAACTGAAAGAGGTACCGAAGTCGCTGATCGTTATGGGCGCCGGCGCCGTTGGCTGTGAGTTCGCGTCTGTCTATTCGCGGTTTGGCGCCGAGACAACGATCGTCGAATTGATGCCGCGTCTCGTTCCACTTGAAGACGAAGAAGTTTCCAAAGAACTCGAGAAGTCGTTTCGCAAACGCGGCATCAAGTCGCAGCTGGATACGAAGCTTGAGAAGCTGGAAAAGTCTGACAAGGGCGTAGTGGTTACCGGCAAGACGTCGAAAGGCGAAGCCGTTCGACTCGAAGCCGAGATGTTGTTAGTCGCGGTCGGACGCATGCCGTTCACGGAAGGTCTGGGATTGGAAGGCACCAAGATCAAAGTCGAACGCGGCTTTGTCCAGGTCGATGAGTTTCAGCAGACGGGAGAAAAAGGCGTCTACGCAATTGGCGATGTCGTGCCCACGCCGCTGCTGGCGCACCTTGCTTCGAAGGAAGGCATCGTTGCTGTCGAACATTTGGCGGGACAGAAGAACGTGCGACCGATCAACCTGCGTCTCGTTCCCAACTGCACCTACTGCGATCCCGAAGTTGCTTCGGTTGGACTTACGGAGGCCAAAGCGCGCGAGCAGGGTTATGACGTCAAGGTCGGCAAGTTTCCTTTTTCAGCCTCCGGCAAGGCGCGGATCCTCGGAGAAGAAGAGGGCTTCGTGAAGATCATCGGCGAGTCGAAGTACGACGAGATTTTGGGCGTGCACATCATCGGCGCACATGCGACCGAGTTAATTGCCGAGGCTTGCGTGGCGATGCAGCTCGAGTCAACCGCCGAAGAGCTTGGGCGCACAATGCATGCGCACCCGACGGTTTCGGAAACAGTGATGGAAGCAGCGGAAGGTGTACACGGTCTCGCGGTTCACATTTAGTCCGCGTGAAACTTAATGGCAAACCAAACGAAAAAGGCGGATCAGTCTCCCGCGACGAACAGTCGTCGATTTGAAATGCGGATCGACACGACGTTTGCTCCGCAGGATGCGGCCGAAGGCAAACGGCTCAGCTGTACTACGGAAACAACACTCAACACGGATCAGTTGCTCGAGCTTTATCGTTACTTGCAGCTGACCCGTTTGGTCGAAGAGCGGCTGGTTAATTTGTATCGCCAGACGAAGGTTGTCGGCGGTGTCTTTCGATCCCTTGGCCAGGAAGCGACTGCGGTGGGCACCGCTTACGCTCTCGAGCCTCAGGATTTCATCACCCCACTCATTCGCGATCTTGGCGCCGTACTCGTGAAGGGCATTCGCCCGCGCGATATTTTTGCGCAGTATATGGCTAAAGCCTGGGGACCTTCCGGCGGTCGCGATCTGAATATTCACTTTGGCGACATGAGCAAGGGCTTCATTGGGCCCATTTCGCACCTCGGTGACATGATCCCGGTTATGACGGGCGTGTTGCTGGCCGCGCGCATGAAGCAGAAGCCGATCGTGGCGATCGCCTATATCGGCGACGGCGGTATGAGCACCGGCGCTTTTCATGAAGGGCTCAACTTTGCTGCAGTGCAAAAGCTGCCGCTGATCGTTGTCGCCGAATACAACCATTACGCGTACTCGACGCCGACAAGTTTTCAAACAGCAGTGAACGATCTGGCTGAGAAGGCCGCCGGCTACAACATCCCGGCTGCGATCGTGGACGGCAACGATGTGGTGGCGTGCTACGAAGTGACGAAGCGAGCCGCTGAACACGCCCGCGCAGGCGGCGGCGCGTTTTTAATTGAAGCCAAGACATACCGGCGCAAAGGCCACGCGGAACATGACGACCAGCGTTACGTACCGTCAGGCGAAATCGAGTGGTGGGAGAAGAACAACGATCCGGTCGATCGCTACGAAACGTATCTGATGGAACGTGGCGTTGCCGACAAACAGAAGCTCGAGGAGATCACGGCGTCAGTGTCGGCAGAAATTGAAGAGGATTGTGCGTGGGCAGAATCCTCGCCAATGCCCGAGCCGGAAAAGGCAGCCTTTGGAGTTTTCGACAATGACATCGTGCCGCCGGCGTTTCGGCCGGAAGTGTTGAAACAGTGAGCGGTCGGCAGTGGGCAGTGGGCAGGAAACGGGAAGTAGTTAATCGAATCAGGAGGTGGTGCAAATGAGTGCAACCGAACAAGGGAAGCAAAACGACGCGGTCGATGATCGCGGCACGAGTGAAGCAGACGCCCGAGCATTGTTGAGGCAGTTGCGTGATACGGGCTTCGCCGGCAGCGATGAACAACTGGCGCTCGCGTTAGGTAGGCCGGCTGAAGAAGTTGAGGGTTGGATGGATCGTTCTGAGCCAGTCGATGACGACGTAGTGATGAAGGCACGCGGGATCGCTAAAGAGCGGGGTATTGAAATCTGATGAGATTCACTTTCGGCAGCAGATGATCAAAGCCTGCAAAGCGTCCACGGTCGTGATCGCGATCTTAATTGCTGCGAGCGCGGTCAATGGACAGGAGCAACAGGTCAATCTTGTGGCCGGGAGCATTGGACTGAGCATCGTGTTGCCGGCCGGACTCAAGCAGCTCTCGCGTGAACAAATGGCGGCGGCCCGGGCCCAGCATATACCTGCCAAGTTCATATTCAGCGATCCGAAAGCGGATTTAATCCTGGCAATCAACACGTTCGGAAGCGATGCTGATACGAGGAGATTGCCGAAAGTTGCCGACGAGATTAAAGCCGCGGCGGAGAAGAACGGAGCCGATGGCAAAACGTTTACGAGCGCCCTAATGACGATAAACGGGAAGCGATGGCTGCGCGTAGCGTTTACTGAAGGGCCGCCAGACAACCTCGTCGTCAACGAGTATTTTGTGACCGATTGGCTTGGGCAGTACGTCCTTTTAAATTTCAGTACCAACCCGCAGAATTACAGGCGCTTAGTTAAGGACTTCGAGCGCAGCGCTCGGTCAGTTCAATTCGATATGATTGCCGACGTTGAAGAGTTGACGCCCGCGAGAAAGAACTGAAACGAACGAACGCTTCAAAGAAATCAATGACAACGGCAGCCAAAAAAGATCACAAGTCAGCGCGTCCTGAACGCGGCGGGCAAGCCACGCTGGTCGAGGCAATTCGCCAGGGCATTTGGGAAGAGATGGAACGTGACCCATCCGTTTTTGTGATTGGCGAAGACGTCGGCGCCTATGGCGGCGCGTTTAAAGTGACGGACGGTTTGCTCGACGAGTTCGGCGCCGGGCGCGTGATCGATACACCGATTTCAGAAGCTGCGATTGTGGGCGCGGCGTGTGGCGCCGGTCTGATGGGCATGAAGGCGGTCGCTGAGTTTCAGTTCATAGATTTCATCTCGGCAGGCTTTGATCTGCTGACGAACTACGCCGCAAAGTGTCGTTATCGCTGGGGTGCGAACATACCCGCCGTATTTCGTGGGCCTTGTGGTTCGGGCGTTCGCACCGGACCGTTTCACTCAATCAACGCCGAAGCGTTTTTCCTGAACACAGCCGGACTCAAAATTGTCGAACCTTCAACGGCGTACGATGGAAAGGGACTAATCAAAGCGGCGATTCGCGATCCCGATCCGGTTTTGTATTTCGAGCACAAGAAGCTATACCGCTTGCCGCGTCTGCGCGAAGAACTGCCGGCAGATGATTACATCGTCGAGATTGGCAAAGCACGAATGGCGCGCGAAGGCCGCGATTTGTCGATCATAACGTTTGGCGCAATGGTGTTGACCGCGCTCGACGCCGCAGAGGAATTGGAAAAGGAAGGTTTGGACGTTGAGGTGATCGACCTGCGCACGCTGGCGCCGCTCGACAAGCCGGCCATCCTGGAGAGCGTAAGGAAAACGAGCCGCGTGATGGTGTTACACGAAGCTTCGCGGACCGGGGGCATTGGCGGCGAGATAGCGGCGACGATCGCGGAAGAGGCATTTGAATGGCTGGACGCGCCGGTGGTGCGCCTCGCTTCGATCGATACGCCGGTGCCTTATTCGCCCCCGCTCGAAGACTATTATCTGCCGCAAACCAAAGACGTGCTGGACGCGGCGCGCAAGCTGGCGGCGTACTAAAGTGATGAGTGATGAGTGATGAGTGAGTTTGTTGAGCGGGAGTGATAACGATGCCAAAGTATTTGATTGAACGAGAGATACCCGGCGCGGGGAATCTGAGTCCACAGGAGCTGCAAGGCGTCTCTCAGAAATCGTGTGGCGTATTGCAGGCGATGGGACCGCAGATTCAATGGGTACAGAGCTACGTGACCGGCGACAAGATTTACTGCGTTTACATTGCGCCAAACGAAGAAATGGTTCGCGAGCACGCCAGACAAGGCGGCTTCCCGGCCAATCGCGTTTCACAAATCAACGCGATTATTGACCCGGCAACCGCGGAGTAGCAAGCAAACTGGCATTCGTCCGTAGCAGCTTAATTTGAAATTCTCTGTGAATTCTCCGTGTTCTCTGTGCCTCTGTGGTGAGTGTTTGCCTGATATTCATCACCACAGAGGCACAGAGGACCACAGAGATTACACAGAGAAAAAGTGAAGTTGGGCCTGCCTTCGGTAGGGGCTGGAGAGTTTTCTGGAGAGAATATGAGCACAGAAGTTGTAATGCCGCAGATGGGAGAATCCATTGCGGAGGGGACCATAACCAAGTGGCTGAAGCAGGTTGGCGAGCGCGTCGAACGCGACGAGCCGCTGTTTGAAATTTCGACTGACAAAGTCGACGCCGAAATTCCATCACCCGCAGCGGGCACCTTGACTGAGATCCGTTTCAAGGAAGGCGACACCGTTGAGATAAACACTACGGTTGCCGTATTGGATGGCGGCTCCACCGGAGCTGCGAAAGAGACGTTGCCAACCACCGAAGACGCGGTCGCAAAAGCGGAAGCCCCGAGCGAACCCGAGCCACCGACGGCTCAAGCGTCTCAAGCGGACGTGGCTCCGCGCGCCGTTCAGGTTGAAGCGGCCGCGGCTACCGGCGCCGAAGTGCAGGAGCAGGATAAGCCTCAAACGCAACCCACGCCCGCCGCACCACCCCCAGCTAATGCCGGAGCGGATAACGGCGCGCGACAGTCGACATCGACTGCGGCCAGGACAACCAGTGGTGGTCAATCTGCTGAGGACTTGCGACGCACGAAGTCGAGCCCGCTGGTGCGCAAGATCGCACAGGAGCATGGCGTTGACATCGCCAATCTCGAGGGCACTGGACTCAGTGGCCGCGTTACGAAAAACGATATTCTGAGTTTTATCGAGTCCGGAAGTTCAGCGGCTCCAGCCCGCACGACGGCTTCAACAAGCGCCGCTCCTGCGGCTCAGCAGCCGGCGGCGCCGGCAATCAAACCGGCAGAAGGTGATCGCGTCGAGCAGATGTCCGTGATGCGCAAGAAGATTGCCGACCACATGGTCCAGTCACGACGCACCTCGGCGCACGTCACCACGGTCTACGAAATCGATATGACGCGCATCGCGAAACTGCGCGAGCAGCATAAAGATTCGTTTGCCGAACGGACCGGCACGAAGCTCAGTTACATGCCGTTTATCTTTCAGGCGGTCAACAATGCGTTGCGCAAGTTCCCAATTTTCAACGCGCAGGTGAGCGGCGATCAGATCATTTACAAGCGCGACATCAATCTGGGAATGGCCGTCGCCCTAGACTGGGGCTTGATCGTTCCCGTAATTAAAAATGCTGATGACTTGTCAATTTCCGGCCTGGCCCGCACGGCTAACGATTTGGCAGACCGGGCGCGCACGAAACAACTGAAGCCGGATGAAGTTGGCGGCGGCACCTTTACGATTACTAACCCGGGTGTTTTTGGTGGTCTGTTTGGAACGCCAATCATCAATCAACCGCAGCTGGCAATTCTTGGCGTCGGCAAAATTGAAAAGCGCACTAAAGTCTTGACGACGGAGGATGGCGAAGACTACATCGGCATTCGTTGGCTGGCCTACTTTGCCTTGAGTTTCGATCATCGAGTTATCGACGGTTCCGACGCGGAGAAGTTCCTCGCATTTCTTAAGGAGCAATTGGAGGCCGGCGAGTTTTCACTCTAGCGTTTCGAGAAACTTCGTCCTACTAGTCACTCAGTCGCGGCCGCAAGCTTTGAGCTTGTTGCCGCGATTTTGCTTGGAGTTATTGCGATCAAGTGGCAATTGCATGATGAATCCTGCCAGTGTGCGTGGAGGTCTTGACTTACCTTTCGCAGCGGTTTAAGAAGTGACGATCCATTTAGTACCGACTCAGGCGAGCAAAGTTATCGGAGCGGATGCTCGTCCCCAAAACGGCAACAGCCCGCGGTCGCTCGCGCGAGCCATTCATCAAAGAAGGAGAAAGTTTTTTATGGCAACCCCGAATTTAAGAATGTTTTCCTCCCTACTGCTTGCAGTGATCCTGATGGCGTTTTCAGCGTCCGCGACGCTGGCGCAGGACACCACAAGCACCGCCGGCGCGCGCACCGTTGCGAGTGGAGAGAAAATGAAGATCAAGGGTGTAGTGACGCGGCGTGACGCGGACACTTTCACCGTCCGTGATATGAACGGCGTTGACACCACTGTCCGCCTCGATGACAGAACCAGTGTGAAGACCAAGGGCGGCTTTTTGCGCAGTGGCGCAAACTACGGACAGACTCAAATCCTGCGCGGTCTGAACCTTGAAGTTGAGGGACGCGGCAATGGCTCTGGTGAGCTGGTCGCTGAAAAAGTCAGGTTCAACGATTCTGACCTCCGCGTTGCGCGTGCTGTGGAATCCCGCGCCGCGCCACTGGAAGATCGTGCGTCAACAACTGAAACCAAGCTGAGCCAGGTTGAACAAAATGCCCAGCGCCTGTCGGGCCAACTCGACGAATTGGCAGCCGTGGCAAACACCGCCAAGGGCGGCGCTCGCGCGGCCCAGGAAACTGCTGACCAGGCGGTTGCCGGCGTCAACGCAACCAACGACCGCATTTCGGCCCTTGACGACTACGCGCCGCAGACCGTGCTGGCCGTCAACTTCCGCAGCGGCAGCGCAGTGTTGTCAGCTGACTCGAAGACCAAACTCGATGAACTGGCGACCAAGGCCTTGAACTCAAAAGGTTATGTGCTGGAAGTTTCCGGTTTCACCGATACCACCGGCAGCGTTGCCAGAAATCGCGCGCTCAGCCAGCGTCGTGCGGATAACGTGATTCGTTATCTGGTCGAGAACCATCGCATTCCGCTGCGACGAATCGTCACGCCGTACGGCTTCGGTGAGTCGAATCCAGTTGCCGAAAACAATTCACGCAACGGTCGCGCTGAGAATCGCCGCGTGGAAGTGAAGTTGTTGGTTAACAAAGGCCTGATGCAGTCGGCGCCGACAATGACCACTTCGAGCGGTAACTAAGCGAAATCGCTTTCCGGTGCAACTGCGAAACGGCTGCATCGCAACTAACGCCATGAACATGCCGCCGGGATTTTAAGAGAGTAGAATAAGCCAGTAACCCTGGCGGCATGGACGTTGGCTATGAATCAAATATTCTGCGGAAAACACTTTAGGCCAGCACTGTTATTTGCAGTGCTGGCACTTTTTTGTTGTGGCCTGACACAGGCGCAAACTATTCGCGATCTGCCGCCGCCGCCACCCGCGCCCACGCCGAAGCCGACGCCAACTCCGGCACCGCCGAAAGACGAAGACTTCGACATTGTTCGCGTAAATTCGAATCTGGTGATGGTGCCGGTGTCTATCGTTGATGCCAAGGGCCAACCATTTCGCGGTTTGCAGGTCGGTGATTTTCGGCTCGCGGAAGAGGGCCGGGACCAGCAGTTGGTCGAAATCGGCAACCCTGATGAGGTGCCGTTGGATATCGTCATCTTGTTTGACGTTTCCAGCAGCGTCAGCCAGAAGGGGTTCTTTCAGTTTCAACAACGAGCGGCTGCGAGTTTTCTCAAGCAAGTACTCAAGCCGGTCGATCGCGCTGCAGTCTTCACCATTTCAGATCAACCGAAATTGTTTTCGACGCTCGCTGCAGCCGACGTAGCCGGTGGAAAAATTCTGAGCATTCCGGCTGCGACTACCGCCGTGCCGACCGCCTTTTACGATACCGTCGTCGCGGCAGCAAAATATCTAACCGCTAATTCAGCCGACCGTCATCGCCGCGTGGTGTTGGTAATTTCAGACGGTGATGACAACTTCAGCAGCATGGTTAAAGACTTGACCGTGGCTGAATATCGCGCCAATCAAAAGGGAGAGCAAACGTCCGCTGTCGCCTATAACAACCTGCTCGAGCGCCGGCGGCGCGCGGTAGTGGAAGTTCAAAAAGTGGTGCAGCAGGCCGACGCCGTGTTCTATTCGATCAACCCCGGCGGGGCTTCGGTACACCTCAATCAGATCAGCACGCGGGCGCAGAATGCGATGGAAGCGATCGCGCAATCAACCGGCGGCACGGCTTATGTTCCTGAGGCCGAACAGGATTTAGAAAAAGTTTTTAATGAGATTGCCGCCGAACTGCGTGGACAATATCTGTTGCAATACTACTCAAACGCGCAAACGGGCGGCGTGGGCTTTCGACGCATTGGCGTGACCGTTCCCGGTCATCCGGAACTGCGCGTACGCGCTCGTCAGGGTTACTATCCGAAGGCAAGTAAAGAAGGAAAGTAAAAGCAGTTTCGAGTTTCGAGTTCCGAGTTTCAGTTAACTCGAAACTCGAAACTGTTTTTTGTCTTACCGCATCTCGAGTAATACATCCGTCAGTTGATTCACAACTTCCAGTAGATTTCGCCCGGCTTTATCAAACTGGTTTGCGGCCGCGAGGTCTTCCGCATTCGCTGCGCGCGCGGCCACACCCGCAAGCCTGATGTAGTAACGCTGCAACTCAGGCGTAGCGCGAAAATCAATTTCCAACTTGTCGAGTCCTTCTCTGACGCTTTTAATACTCGTGCGAAACGTTGCCTTGTTTTGCTTGGCCTGATCGAGGAGTGCAGCCGAAGCCTCGTTTCGGCGGGCCGCGTCGTCCATTGCCTCAAGTCCTTTGGCGGCGCCGCCAAGCAGATAAATAAATCGCGTGAGCACCTTGATCTGCTCGGCCACTCGCGTCGCTCCGGCGGTTTCAGCAGCGGACGACGCAGTCGGAACCGCAGGCCTACTGTTTCTGGTCGTTGTTTTCCTGCGCGTTTGACCAGACGTGGTCAGGGGAGAAAGAATAGTTATCACGATCAGTAGACCGATGAGTTTTCGCACTTTGGTTCTCCTAGGAAGTCGTTCGCGTCATTATAACCATCGATACGAACAAGATCCGAGTTCAGAGTTTCGAGTTCGGAGTTAAGAGTTTTACGTTTTCGGACATTGCTGGTTATTGACAGTCGCTTTAAG
>JBKPNP010000028.1:0-3711 GCA_046732775.1 Acidobacteriota bacterium | reverse complement strand
GCCTTAACGCTATCTAACGGTTACTCGAAGGGTGTAGTGCGCGGTCGGATGAGCGGTGACGTAGATGTAGTAATTTCCGGTGGCGGGAATCCTGCCGGACCATCGTTTTCCGTCTGCCGATTCCTTGCCAAAACCGACAGGCTCAGCGGAAAAGAAGCTGGCCGATTTTGAGATTGAAAATCCCGCATTGTTGTCGCCTTCGCGTCTCCACGAAATCCGCACGGTCATGGTTCTCCCGCGTTGTGCGCGGATCACATAACTGTCGTGAGACTCGCCACCGATGAAGCCCCGCACAGTGGCTGGACTGCGCAAACGCTTCTTAGGCGTCAGGTCATCTTGTGCCCTGGCAAGACCCGGCAAAAGCAGACTCAGGGCGAACACGAACACCAGAAAGGATCGGCGGTGGATGAGTCTCAATTCAGTGCTCCTTAAGAATTAGCCGACGACAATATCAACTTCCGGCGACGCGCTGCCGTCCGCGTTGACTACCTTTAACTTGCGCGTTCCCGCCGTCGTTACCGCAGCATCCGCAATCTGCGCGGTTAGCGTATTAGCACTCTCGAAGGCAGTCGCTTGTTCCTCACCGTCGAGCATTACTTTTGAATCGGCCACGAATCCTGAGCCCGTGATCGTAATGCTCTGTCCGGCAGCCATGCTCAATGCCGCCGGCTCAAAGCTCTCGATGGTGGGAACGCTTGCTGAAGCTTCGCTGACCGTGAAGTCCACGGCTGCAGACTTGGACTCGTCGGGATTGACCACGGTTAACGCTAGCGTTGCGGCGCTGGCGATCGTTTCTTTTGCAATTTCTGCGGTGAGTTTTGCAGGACTTACAAAAGTGGTGGCTTGCGCCACATCATTCAACATTACGGTCGCGCCGTCGACGAACCCATCGCCGGTGACGATTAGAGTAAACGCTTCACCGCCGGCGGCGACCTGAGCCGGATCGATTGTGATCACGGTGACAGGGTTTTCCGGTTGCAGTGGATCGCGTCGCTTTTCGTCGCCTTCACCACTTCCCGACCTGAAAAGCGTGCTGAACACTTCACTGAGTTTGTCGGTCGCTTGTTTTGAAAACATTCCCACCAGACCCGCGAGCGCCGCAATGCCATAGGGATTTATGTCCGTCGCTCCGACGTTGGTCGTGAGAAAGCCGCCTCGGATAACGAAATAAAACACCAGTGCCAACGCCATGCCGATCACCGGACGAAGCAAATAGAACCAGGTCCAACGACGACAGAATCGGTCATTGCCAATGTAGTCCGCTAACGAAGTCGCTCCGTGAATGAAACTCCCAAGGATTCCGGCAACGATTACCAGCAGGATCAGGCGTTCGTCGAACGACGTCATTACACATTTCTTGAAAAAGAAGTTTATGGGTAGTGCCACCGGTGCAAGCTCGGAAGGCTTAGGCGAAGCTGAGCTGTCCGGCAACGGAGCGAGTACCACTCCACATCCCGCAAGCGATTGACTAATCGATTCGCGGTATTTGGCGATGTTGGGATCGGGCCAGGGCACCGGCGGCCAAATCTTGATCAGCATGTACCCGAGACCAATCGCCAGAGCGACGTAGAAAATCCCCAACATCAAGCCTCTCTGTTTATCTTTTGCGTCTGATTTGTAGGGCATCTCTCGCGTCTCCCTCATCAAGCTTTTCACGGAACCGCTAACGTCAGGTCTACTGCCTTCTTGCCCTTAGCAGCGCGGCTAACTTGTCCGTATCGAGACCAAAACCGAAGTTAAAACGAAAGCCGCTCTTGTTTCTTTCCTCGGTAGCGTTGACGTAGCTCAGGGACAACGGCAACGTGAAGCCGGTGAAGACCGGAATGTCCATCTTGAACTGGGCCGCTCCGAGGTCGGCTTTTCGACCAAGTACGCCGTTATTCTCCAGTAGCCTTTGATAACTTCCGGTGAATGAAAAGGTGATCGGGCTCTGATCCATTTCCGTGGAGATGAACGGGCTTTTTCCCACGCTCCCCTCGAAAGACAGGGCA
This sequence comes from Acidobacteriota bacterium, assembly GCA_046732775.1. Classification (GTDB taxonomy): domain Bacteria; phylum Acidobacteriota; class Blastocatellia; order Pyrinomonadales; family Pyrinomonadaceae; genus PSRF01. The sequence goes on along the minus strand of JBKPNP010000028.1, from coordinate 1,720 downwards.
AACAGAAAATCGCGGATTCTTTGCTGGTTCAAGATGGTCTTCGGATTGTTGTAAATCGAAAGCTCGCCATTCGCGAGCACCTTCATCGGGCTGAACGCCTTTTGCAAATACAATCCCTTGAAGACCGAGTAAGAGGGGCCGTCCACGGGACGGACGTTGGTGTAACCGAGAGAGGCGGTCGGTTTGTCGCTCAACCGCTTGAGCTCGTCCAGCACTTCCTGTTTGCCCTCTTCGGCTTCGAGTTGCGCGGCGGCGAAGTCCACCACTGACTTGTTGAGAAACTCCCGGAATTCCGGATCAACTGACACGGTCGTGCCGGACTTGACCGGTTCATAAACTTCCGCTCTTAAGCGACAAAGAATCTCCTGCTTCACCGCCGCTTCCTGCGCCGGCTGCGCGGCTGCCGCGTTTGCTTTGAGCACGGTGACGAGAAAACCCGTGGGGCCTTCAAACTTGTCGCGCACCGTGCGGTGCAGTTTTTTCAGGTCCTTAACCCGGTTGAAGGCCTCATCGAAACCAGTTGCCAGGACAATCGCGCGCTTTTCAATACGAGGCAGTACATTCGCATCCCAAAAGTTTTGAAAGTCTGCGCCGCGCGCCGTGCGATCTCGATTTAGTCGCACCTTAACGGACCAGTTGTTCAGCTGGCGGCGGCTGGCATTACCGAGAACGTTATCTTTGTTATCGAGGTTGAAGTTGGCCGCCACACCAATGCGATTGAAAAAATCGTGGCGCCGGTAGACGTCGGAGGTGTCGCCCTGAGTGGCGGCAACGATGGCATACGGCGAGGTGCTGAGCGTTAGAGTCGTATCGCTCACTTCCTTTTGAATTGCGCCATGTTCAATCGCAAACCCCAACAGGTCGGCGAAGCCTGGCTTTTCTGCGAGGCTTGTCGAACCGCCCGACCTGGATGACGACCCAATTTGTTTATCGGTACGCGCCGTTTCGGCGGAAAACTCCTGCCACTTCAACTTCCGCAAACTTACCTGCTGGGCGCCGGTAAAGAGCGCATCGGCTACGTTCCAATAAACGAGTTCGTCGTAGTGGCGTTCAAACTCGCCGCCGATCTCTGCATCAGTGGCAATGTCGACGCCGGCCGCCACATCTGCGACCGCTTGTTTGACCACCAGGATCGCCGTGGCTTCAGCCATTTTGTCCAGACGCGGCGGCAGGTTCGCGACGTTTGCCGCACAAGGAAGCACCGCAACACTATTTACCGTTGCCGCAGTATCCCGATTAGGTCGAGCACTCAATGAATCGTTCAGCGGCGAACCAACATTGCCCGCTCGGCTGGGTCGCGCCGACTGCGGCCTGCTGCCCGATTCTTCAATGGCCGCGCCGGCACGCCGGCTTCCCCCGCCGGCTCCTTCTTCCAGCTCCTGCAGCGTCTTTTCAAAGTTCTGAATCCGGCCCTCGAGCACGCTGGTTTCTTCCGCGGTCAATGACGAGCCGACCGCCGCATGGTATTTCCGCAAGGCTTCGATATTTTTAACCAGCAAGTCGTGAAGTTGCGTACGCCGCGCCTTCAGGAATTCATCGTTCAGATTCTTCACGTCCGCGGGCGTGGCCGGATCGGCATTAATGCCTTCCATCCGTTTGATCTGTTGTTGCAGCTCAGCGATCGAATCACTTTGCTGCGCCAGGACCGGACCAACCGGCAGGAAGGTCAAAATGGCGGTGAGAAGCAGCACTATTACTCTGGACATATCGATACCTCCAC
>JBKPNP010000027.1:0-2517 GCA_046732775.1 Acidobacteriota bacterium | reverse complement strand
CCTTTTTTCCCCGCCGCTCGCCTTCGCCTTCTGCTGATCACTGACCACTGGCCACTGACCACTGCCTCAGTGATTCCGCCGCAAGTCCATGCCTTCGTACAGATGCGCAACCTGTTCCGCGTAACCGTTGAACATTAATGTGTCGCGAGAAGTGAAAGCCGGGTCGCCAATCCGACGTTCCTGCGCCTGACTCCAACGCGGATGCGACACTTGGGGATTAACGTTCGAATAAAACCCATACTCATTCGGCGCCTGCAGGTTCCAGGTCGTCGGCGGCTCATCCGCCACCAGCGTTATCTTCACAATTGATTTAATACTTTTGTAGCCATACTTCCACGGCACCACTAACCTAATCGGAGCACCATCCTGCGGGGGCAGAGTCTCGCCGTAAAGGCCCGTAGCCAGTAAGGTGAGGGGATGCATCGCCTCATCCAAACGCAGCCCCTCGACGTAAGGCCAATCAAGCACGCCGGTAGCCTGATTCGGCATGCGCTTCGGGTCATAAAGCGTCTGAAACGCGACATACTTCGCCTGCGCTGTCGGCTCCACCTTTTCCAACAGTTTTGCGAGCGGGAAACCCACCCAGGGAATAACCATCGACCACCCTTCAACGCAGCGCAAACGATAGATGCGCTCTTCCTGCGGTAATTTCAACAACTCCTCGAGTCCGAAGGTAGCGGGCTTGTTAACCAGCCCGCCGACCGCAACATTCCACGGATTAGTGACGAAGCCGGCCGCGGCGATTGCTACGCCCTCTTTGCTGGTAGAGAACTCATAGAAATTGTTGTAGTTAGTGATGTCGCCAAGCTCGGTCAGTTTCTCGTTCGTGGTGAATCCAGCCCGCGACGCGTTTCCAGAGTCGGTAGTCGCAACTGTCACCAGCGTGTCGCCTTTCGGTTCTTCAGCTGGTGGCGGGTTTAACTTGCGGTACAGCAGGGCGGTAGCGGCAGTGGTGCCGGCGAGTGCGGCGCCTTTGATGAACTGGCGACGACTCACGTAATCCTTTTTGTCCGTGATCTCGCTGGACTTTATCTCGTCAAACTTTTCCTTACTCATAACTCCCCTTGCACGATATCTACGAACCTCGCTCCCAGAGGGATTGCAACGACCGCAGCGATACGTCTCGAAAATGCAAAATCCTTGAGTTAGGGGATTTTTTAACGTAATAGTATCGCCCGTCTGACTTAAGCTCCAATGTCGTCACCCGCTGTTTAGAAGCGTCGCCGCGTCAAAAGGATCGAAAGCAACTTTGCTGCAACCCCCTCCACCCGCATTAGCGGCGTCTGATCCGCCCACCGAGATCGATTCAAGTCCACTCAAAAGCCGGCTGATTCGCTGGTTGATAGTTGTGCTTTCGGGAATCGCGGTGTTGTTGATTCCCGTCCCCGCCGGTATCACGAAACAGTCGTGGCATTTGTTGGCAATCTTTGTTGCCACAATTGTTGGCTCGATCGCCAGACCGGTGCCGGGCGGCGCGATGGTGTTACTGGGCGTGGCGGCGTTGGCACTGACGCGGACTTTGCCGGTGGAAGAAGCACTGGCAGGTTACGGCGATCCGATCGTCTGGCTTGTTCTCGCCGCTTTCTTTATGTCACGCGGAATGATCAAGACCGGACTGGGACGGCGAATCGCGTTTCTTTTCATTCGCGGCATCGGCCGGCACTCACTCGGGCTCGGTTACGCTCTTGTTTCCACAGACATGCTGCTGGCGATGGTGATTCCCTCAAACGGGGCGCGCGCCGGCGGCATTATCTTTCCCGTCGCAAAGAGTCTGTCGGAGGCATACGACTCACGACCGGACGAAACCGCGGGCAGACTCGGCGCGTTTCTGATGACGCTTATCTACCAGTGCGACGTCATAGTTTGCGCGATGTTCCTCACCGGTCAGGCGTCGAACGTTTTGATCGCTAAGTTTGCACAACAGGTTACCGGGATCGAACTAACTTATGCGCGCTGGGCACTCGCCGGTGTTGTTCCGGGTTTAGTGTCGTTATTGGTCGTGCCGCTCGTTCTGTATCGAATCTTCCCACCCGAAATAAAACACACTCCTGCCGCTGCGGAATTTGCGGCAGCCGAACTGCGCCAGATGGGGGGAATGAAGTCTGCCGAGAAACTGATGCTGCTCGTTTTCGCACTCGTCGCCGGCTTGTGGATGACAACCGCGTTCCATGGCATCAATTACGCAGCTGTCGCGTTGCTGGGAATTTGTGTGCTGCTGCTTTTCGGCGTATTAACCTGGCACGACGTGATCACCGAGCGTGGCGCCTGGGACGTTTTTATCTGGTACGGCGGTCTGGTAAAGATGGCAGAAGCACTTGGCCAAACAGGGATCACCAAGCGATTCGCCGAAACGGCGGCGGGTTTCACGTCAGGTTGGCAGTGGTGGACGGCGCTGGCTGTGCTACTGCTGGTTTATTTCTACGCGCATTACGGTTTCGCCAGCATCACTGCACACGCCACTGCGATGTACACGCCATTTCTGGTCGTGACGCTCGCGGCGGGTGCGCCACCCTATCT
>JBKPNP010000026.1:0-1741 GCA_046732775.1 Acidobacteriota bacterium | reverse complement strand
GGCTTGAACTCTCCGGGGCCGTTGATCGGATTGTCGTCGGTGAGTCCGTGACCAACACCATCGGCGGCAAACAATTCATCGACTGTCTCGACGCGGTTCTGGTTCCATACTTCTTCAAACCATCGCCGCATGAGTGCTTTGTTTTCTTCCGACATGGCGCACCTCGATTAATGTGAAGTTATTCCTCAACCAGATCGACCGAGATTCCGTCAATCTCTGATCCTTCGGTGGCTGCAATTTTTAACAACCATTGCAACTTCTCTGTCTGTTCGTCATTGAGGTCGACGAATTTGACGCCGAAACCGGCCGCCTCGTGGTGCCGGACTTCGCCCTCCAGATACAACCAATCCTCGTCGGGCAGCAGCACGCGAAAACCTACGATCTCGCCCCGCCTGACTTCGCCGACGGAATCGAGATAACAACCGCCCTCCGATAGATTTGTGACGCGCGCACTGTGGGCTTCGGTCGAGCTGTCCCACATCGCATCAAGTCCGACTGTTAGTCTGGGCTTAGATCTTCTGTCGTCCATAATTGGGCCTCAAAGTACCGCAAAAAGTTTACGGGCAAGGGAGGATCTGGTTGTCACTCCTGGGGCACGAGGCAATGAAGTGAAGTCATCTTACACCACAACAGCTTATTCCATATGAAACTTGTGGAGCATGCGGTGGACTACCGGCGTCAATACGATTCCCATGATGCCGATGAAGACGAGTCCGCAAAATAGTGCATAACCTGACGCAAATAATTTCGCGGGAGTGGTCTGAATCGGATTTACCGGACCCATGCCGCCGAGAATCATGGAAGCCTCTAACAAGGAATCAACCCAATCGAGGCCGGAGAGAAAATGATACCCGGCGATGCCAATGCAGAGGACTACGCAGACCACTACTGCGGACAAAGCCACCGCTCGTGCCAGGCGCGTCGCGAAGACGGAGAACGGCGCGAGCTTCTGATGGCGGCGTTCGAGATCTGGCAACAGTTTCATCGGCATTTCAGTCAGTGGGAAATTGAGTTATCTCGCCAGGCTTACGCAGCATCTTGTTGACCTCGCCAAGATGCGTTTCTTCTTCGGCAATCATGTTCCGCGCATATTCTTCGAGCAGCACGGAGCGATCTCTGACGAGTTCCAGCAAGCGGTTGTAAAGCGCCAGGCCTTTCTTCTCCGCTTCGAGAGACTCGAGCAGGATGTCGTTGATACCGTGCTTGTGTGTTTCGAGCAGCGAACCGATTTTCAACGACGGATGTTCGCCGAAGTGAGTGACCAGTTCGCCGGCAGCGTTCGCATGCTCGAGACAGGTAGTGGCTTCACCGCGCAACCAACTGACAATCGGAATGCGACTGTGACCAAACACCATAAGCGCGTAGTGCGTGTATCTGACGACTCCAGCCAGCTCGGTTTCGAGAATTTCATTCAGCAAGGCGACTGCGGCGTTCTGATCGAAATTTGTATCTGCCATGATCTCCTGGTCCTTATCTGAGATTAGAATGTCACGCGTGCATTTGAGTTACACTAAAACTATGCCGGCTCATGCCAAAGCAAATATCGTTATCTATAGTCGCCCCGGTTGTCACCTTTGCGAAGAGGCTAAAAAGGCCATGCGTGCTGCAGGTTGCGACGTTGACTATACGCTTACGGAAATCAACATCGAAAGCGATCCTGACCTGTTGGAGCTTTACCGAAACGATATACCCGTAATCCTGATAAACGGCAGCGAAGCCTTTCGTCACCGCCTTACGGCGA
>JBKPNP010000025.1:0-12399 GCA_046732775.1 Acidobacteriota bacterium | reverse complement strand
CGCAAACTGTTAGTTTGCGTAGTCAACTTGATGCCACGAACATTCTTGGAATCAGGACGCAAACTAACAGTTTGCGTTACCTCTATCCCTGCGTCACATGCGCGTCTGAATCCACGATGCCGATGATGGTGCAGTCAGTTGGCGTATCTTCTCGCTTGAAGGGAAAGCTCGCCTCTTTGCCGCGGCACCAGAAGACCAGTTCGCCAATCCCCGCGCCAACTGAATCAACTGCAACCAGCGGTTTCCCGTTTGGCTGCAGGTCTTTGTTCAAGGTTTGCACGACGAGCAGCTTACGACCCTCGAGCGAATCGTTTTTGACGGTTGCGACCACGGTTCCGATGACGCGTGCCAATTGCATAAGTTAAGGCGCGTGGTTGTGCGGCCCGCCATTGCCGCTGATGTGACGCTCGACCACGTTCATCAGAATTCGCAATCTGTCGTCCGTCGTTCTCAATCTTTCGTCGGTCTCTCTTAGTCTCGCTTCAGTTCCAGCCTGTGCCTCTGCCAACCTTTGGATACTGTGGTCTGTTTCTATCTGCGCTCGCGTTAAGCTGCCGACGACATCTACCAGGCCAAGTATCCCGTTCGATAATCTGCGATCGTTCTGCGCTTGCATCTCCCGCAGGATGTCGATATCGGCAGCAAACTTCGCCTGCTGCTCGATGATGAATTCGATGTTCTTGTTCATCTGTTGCTCACTCATGGAACGTCCTTCCCGAATTAGCGGAGGGTTATTCTAAGCGGATGAACGAGGCGAGCCAGGGTTACTCGCCTTTCGTTATATCGACCTCATCTATAACACCGACTATCGCCGCATCAACCGGCACATCTTTCATGCCGGCAGCCAAACGTGCGCTCGAGCCTGCAACCACTAACACCCGTTCATGATAGCCGGCGCCAACTGTATCGACCGCCACCACGTACCCGGTCGTGTCGGTACCGTCGACATTCACTGGCCGCACAATTAGGAGCTTTTTTCCGAGCAGCCGCTCGTCCTTTTGTGACGAAACGACTGTTCCGAGTATTCGCGCGATGATCATGCTAGCCGCGATTACCGATTGGAAGCGCGTCGTCGACGCTGCCGTGCGGACGTGGGATGACATGCACGCTAACCAGCTCGCCTACGCGTCGGGCCGCCGCCGCGCCGGCATCGGTAGCCGCTTTAACTGCCGCGACATCTCCGCGCACAATTGCGGTCACAAAGCCGGCGCCAATTTTTTCGTAGCCGATCAAGGTAACGTTTGCAGCCTTGACCATGGCATCGGCCGCTTCAATCATCGCGACCAGTCCTTTGGTTTCAACCATGCCGAGTGCTTCTTGCATTCAGTTGCTCCTGTGTTGGAAGTAAATAGTAAATCGTGAAGGTGAATAGTAGACGACTTTGAAACCAATTGCCATGGTAGCGATTGGAGCGCAACCGTCCCGGTTGCTGTTATCGCTGAGCCGCAAGCGAGACGCTTGCGCTCCAGTCACCAAACATTTCCGGCGCGGCCTTGAGTTAACGCCTGGGCCAGCAGCTCAACCAATTCTTCGCGCGTCAGCGAAATTTTTCCTGAACCATTCGCAGCGTAAGCGCGTGCCGGACGATCGCCCGTCGGACATGACAACTGCGTCTCGTGCAAATAACCGCAGGCCTGGCAACGTGCGCTCTCGCCGAGGTAACCGGCAGCTTCTCGGACGTTAATTAATTTTTCGATTGCGTCTGCGGGCAGGTTCTTCGAACCACCGAGCATGCGCGCGAGAATCGCAATGCGCGCCGTGTGTTCGAGTGTCTCCAGCCGATCGAACGCCTGCCACAAATCTGACCCGTAAGCGACTGCGCCATGATTCGCCATCAACAGGGCGTTGTGGTGTTTCACCAGCGGGCGCATGGCCTCGGTCAGTTCGTCAGTGGAGGGCGTGCCGTAAGCAGCGAGCGGAACGCATCCGAGCGTAAGAATAACTTCGGACAGGATTGGCTGGTCGATCGCCAGACCAGCGACTGCGAACGCCGTCCCATGCGGCGGATGAGCGTGGCAAACCGCCTTGACGTCCGGCCGCTCTTCGTAGATCAGCAGGTGCATGGCCAACTCGCTTGACGGCCGGCGATTGCCCAGCGGTTTACCCTGACCATCTGTGATCGCCAGCGCATCCTCCGTCATGCGGCCTTTGCACATCATGGTCGGCGTTGCCACGATGCGCCCGTCATCGAGCCGCACGCTGACGTTGCCGTCTGACGACACCACGTAACTGCGCTCATATAACAAGCGACCGATGTTTACGATTTCACGACGTGCGGTTTGTTCGTCCATCCGGAGTTTGTCAGGCTGGCCTATATTTCTCGCTCAGTGATTTCCGCGGATTCCTCGCTCAGAGTATCACGACGATGATTTGTGATCGCGCTCGCCTGTGGTCGCGACAGGAAATAAGCCAGTGATTCCAGCGAGGTAGTCAGGTCAACCGTTTTGACTTTAACGTCGAGACGCGCGTTCAACGACGCTGGGGCAAAATTCAAGACGGCCTTGATCCCCGCGGACATTATCTGGTTCAGGACCTTTTGTGCGACGCGCGCGGGCACCGCCATCACCATGACGTCGATGGCCTCTTCAATCACAATGCGCGGCATTTTCTTTACGTCGTGAATGAGAATCTTGTCGTCCCCGACGCGACGTCCAATCTTCTTTTCATCGTTATCAAACAAGGCCGCCACTGTGAAATTTGATCGACTGAAGCCTCGATAGTTTGCTAAGGCAGTTCCCAATCTGCCGGCGCCCACGATGGCGACGCGATGCGGTTTATCCAGTCCAAGGATCTTCGTGATGTGCTGGCGCAAATCTTCGACGTGGTAGCCAAGTCCGCGCACGCCAAACTCGCCGAAGTAGCCGAGGTCTTTCCGAATCTGCGCCGAGTTGAGGTTGAACTGTTCCGCCAGTGCCTGCGAAGAAATGCTCTTAATACCGGCAGTGGAAAGCGTATTCAGGCAACGAAGATAGACGCTGAGACGGTTGGTGGTTAATTCGGAAATTTTTTCTGACTTCATCGAGGAATCCTGTGCCGTCAGTATAGACCCAACGTAAAGAAGTTTCGAGTTTCAAGTTTCAAGTTCCAAGTTCGGCAAAGTCAGGCTGAGCTGACATCTAATCAGGAGTTCGCCACTCGAGTCTCTAAAGACTCCGGACTTGAAACATCAAACTTGAAACTTGAAACTCCGACCCCTACAATCCCCCCGTTCCAAGCCCTGACCTTCAACACACCTTCGCCGATGATTGCACATTTGTCCGGTACGCTTCTTTCCAAAGAACCCAATGCGGTGATTCTGGACGTGGGCGGAGTTGGCTATGAAGTTACCATTCCGATTTCGACCTTCTACGATCTCGAAGAACCCGGCTCGCCTGTGAAGTTGCGGATCTACACGCACGTGCGCGAAGACGCGCTGCAACTTTATGGCTTCAAGACACTGCGCGAACGCGAACTTTTCATGCGGTTGATATCGGTGAGCGGTATAGGCCCGAGGCTCGGCATCACGCTTTTGTCAGGCATGAGCGCGGACGAAATGATCGCATCGATCCGTACAAACAATCTCGCGCGTCTGACGTTGATTCCCGGCGTCGGTCGAAAGACAGCCGAGCGGTTAGTGATGGAACTGCGGGACAAGGTCGCCGCCTTGTCGTCCGCGGAGCTCGAGGAGGAACTCGGCGGTGTCCCTGCCGGCGGTGTAGGGATCACCACCGAGGACTCGATGCGTTCGGATGTGCTATCAGCGTTATTGAATCTTGGTTATCAAAGAGGCACTGCGGAAAAAGCTGTAACGGCGGCGCTGGACGAAGGCGGTGACATTTCCGTCGAAGTAATCCTGCGTCGGAGTTTGAAGAAGCTCGCTAAGACCTAGATTGCTGTAGCGCAAACTGTTAGTTTGCGTCGAGACCTTTGGAAGCGGCCGTCAGGCAATGAGGAAATAGCAAACTAACAGTTTGCTTTACAGATATGTCCAGCGAAGGAATAGCGCGCGATTCATCGTTAAGCAACGAGGAGCAACAGTTTGAATTGACTGTTCGCCCAACGAAACTTGCCGACTACATCGGTCAGAAGCAAGTTAAGGAAAACCTGCGCGTCTATATGCGTGCGGCGCTGAACCGCAAGGAAGCGCTCGATCACGTGCTGCTCACCGGCCCGCCCGGACTCGGCAAGACGACGCTCGCGAACATCATCGCGCACGAAATGGGAGCGATGCTTCATTCCACTGCCGGGCCCTCAATCGAAATTCCCGGTGATCTCGTCGGCCAGCTAACTAACCTGCAAAAGGGTGACGTGCTGTTCATCGACGAAATCCATCGTCTCAATCCGGCTATCGAAGAAAAGCTTTATCCGGCGATGGAAGACTACGAATTCGATTTGATGATTGGCCAGGGTGTCGTTGCGCGGACGCAGAAAATCCGGCTGGAGAAGTTCACCTTGATCGGCGCGACCACGCGTCCCGGGCTGCTAACCGCTCCGTTGCGCGATCGCTTCGGCATTGCCTTTCACCTGGATTTTTATCCGCCTGAAGATCTCGAAATCATCTGCAAACGCTCAGCGCAAATCCTCGAAGTGGAGATCGACGATGAGGGTGCGCGTGAAATCGCCAAACGATCTCGCGGCACTCCGCGCATAGTCAATCGCCTGCTGCGTCGCGTGAGAGATTACGCGCAAGTTGATTACGACGGACGTATCACGCGCGATGTCGCACAGGACGCCCTAAATCGCATGGAAGTTGATAAGTTTGGTCTCGACGAACGAGACCGGAAATTCATGCTGACGATTATTGAAAAGTTTGACGGCGGGCCGGTGGGTATCGGCACGATCTCCGCCTCGATTCACGAAGAAAAGGATTCCATTGAAGAGATTATCGAACCCTACCTGATTCAAATTGGTTTCCTTGATCGCACGCGTCGCGGGCGCATGGCTACCCGACGCGCTTACGAGCACTACGGACTTTTCCCCTCCAATTCCCTCAAGCCGGGCCTGTTCGATTCCCAGTGAAGAATTTGCTACGGTGTCTTAGCTGCGATTTTCAATCCACGGTTGTTAACTACTAATGAGACGGTTGTCGTCATTCACGCGTCATAGCTTCGGCGTCCGTAACGCCGGTCCCTGGCGTTCAATCATCAGTCATTCGCTGCACGAGTTTCATGAAAACGATCTCTTTACTTCATCAGCCGCGATGAGCTACTTCGGTCTCATGGCTCTCTTTCCTGCGTTGTTACTGATGCTGGCGATCAGTAATCGGATCGGCGCAGCGACCGAACTGCTGAGTCACGCGGTGGAAGTCTATCCAGGCTCAGGAAAATTTCTGCGCGAAACGATTCGTTCGATGTCAGACGTGGGCACGGGCGCCATCATCACGTGTGTCATCGTTACCTTCTGGGCGGGATCGTGGGTCTTCGCTGTAATCGAACGAGCGCTCAACCGAATTTGGAAAACGACCTCCCGCACGTTCTGGCACGGCCGCGCCCTGACGATTGGCATGATCGGAATCGTCGGCGTCCTGCTCGTATTCTCAGTGTTGGTGACGTCGCTCGTTGTCGGACTCCAGGACATGGCGGCGCGGCTATCTCCGCGACAGGTCGCGCATTATCCTTTGCTGTTGTCGGCAGGCAGTGCGTTTTGGCAAATCATTTTCGCGGTCGCGAGTTTCCTCGTAACCGTGATTCTGTTTGTGGTCGTCTATCGCTTCATGCCGAAAGCTGAAGTTAGCCTCCGCGATACCCTGCCCGGGGCAATCATTGGCGGCTTGCTTTGGGAAGCTGCGAAGTATGTGTTCGCCTGGGCACTGAGCTATTTTCACTACGATCAGATTTACGGCTCCGTCGGTGCGGTGGTGGCAGTGCTGACCTGGAGTTATGTTTCGAGTTTGATCCTGTTGTTCGGCGCCCAGCTCACCGCCGTCTTTCATCGTGAGCATCCGCACTACCCGAGCCCCGCGCTGCCGCCTTCGTAACATGCACCTTTCGGAATTTGATTACGCGCTGCCCGAGGACTTGATCGCGCAGCACCCGCTGCCGGAACGCGACGCCTCGCGGATGCTGGTGCTCAACCGCTGCGACCGAACGCTCACTGACTCAAAGTTCGAAAGTTTGCCCGACTACGTACGACCCGGAGATCTGTTCGTGGTCAACAACACGAAAGTTTTTCCCGCTCGCTTGATCGGTGAGCGCGAACCATCAGGCGGCCGCGTCGAGTTGCTGCTCGTTCGTGAAATAGACGGCGGAGTTTGGGACGCGCTCGCCCGGCCGGCGCAGCGATTGAGGGTAGGCGCGCAAATTCGCTTCGGCGATTCTGCGTTGCGCGCGGAAGTGGTCGACGCGGGAGAAAAAGGAATCAGACGTCTTAAATTCATGGTCGCCGACGAGGATCACGAGGCGCTGGAAACGCTCTTGAACGCGCAAGGCCAGATGCCACTGCCGCACTACATCCAACGGCTGGCTGGTCGTTTGGCCGAGGACGACGAACGTTATCAAACGGTTTTTGCTGCCGAAAAAGGAGCCATTGCCGCGCCGACCGCGGGACTGCATTTCACGAGTCGGATCGTTTCGCAGTTGGAAGCACACGGCGCACGCATGGCTGAAATCACCCTGCACGTGGGGTACGGCACGTTTGAGCCGGTGCGCGTCGACGAAGTGCAGCAACACCACGTCGAAGCCGAGTGGTTTCAGATTAGAAGTGAAACTGCTGACGCGATAAATGAGACGCGGGCAAAAGGCGGACGCGTGATCGCCGTAGGCACGACAACCACGCGCGCGATCGAATCATCAGTTGAAGCTGGAGCCATTCGAGCGGGCTCGGGTGAGACCGATTTAACGATTACCCCCGGCTACAAGTTCCGGGCAATCGATGCCCTGCTCACGAATTTCCATCTACCCCGGTCGTCGCTGCTGCTGCTGGTGGCTGCGTTTGCGGGAAAAGACTTTGCGCTCGAGGCGTATCGTCATGCCGTCACCGCGCGCTATAGATTTTACAGTTACGGTGATTGTATGTTTGTGATGTAGTGATCGATAAAACGATGATGGTAAACTAGCCGTACCCGACTCCGATTCAGACTTGGTTTCACGTTCAATGGCTGTACTTAAAAAAATTCGTTCGCGCTGGTGGACGCCTCCCGCCGAAGACTTCGTGCCGGCGCCCAATGAGGACCTGCCGGCAACCATCGGACAGCGCTACGACATTCGACAGCTGACGATTTCGCATCTTGAGGAGTGCTGGCGGCTCGATCAGCGCTGCTTTGTTGACGGCGAAGCCTATAGCCGCGAGACTTTTGAATTTTTGTTGACCGCTCCGGAAGCTGTGTCTTACAGAGCGACCACGTCAGCCGGCGCGATGGTCGGATTCGTAATCGGACTGATTGAACCCGATCACACCGGGCACATCACGACTGTTGGCGTCGCCCCGGATCACCGTCGAAGGCGTTTGGCCAAACGTTTGATGGCTCAAGTTGAAAAGGGTTTTAAGGAACGGGATGTTCGGATCGTGCGCCTGGAAGTGAGGTCATTGAATATGGCCGCGCAGAAGCTTTATGAAGACCTTGGATATTCTGTGACGCAGCGGCTGCCGAAGTATTACTCAAATGGCGGAGACGGATTGCTGATGCTTAAGTCGCTTGACTGAGGCCCCTCATCCTTTTCTCAGCTCAGTCAACACCTGCTTCGCAACGCCCTTCAAAGTATCGAAAACTCCAGCGCCGGTTGAAGCAACAGCTTCAACCACCGGTTCATCCTTGCGTCGTAACTCAGCAGCAATTTCCTCAGCCGGAATCACGTTCGGCAGATCACGTTTATTAAGCTGCAACACGTAAGGCAGCTTCATCAGGTCGTAGCCTTGCGCCTGCAAGTTCTCCTCGAGATTGTAGAGAGATTCGACATTTGCATCCATTCGCTCTTCCTGCGAGTCCGCGACGAACACGACGCCATCAACACCCTTCAAGATCAACTTACGTGAGGCATCGTAGAAAACCTGACCGGGAACGGTGTAGAGGTGGAATCGTGTTTTGAAACCACGTACCGTGCCGAGCTCGAGCGGCATAAAATCGAAAAACAGGGTGCGATCGGTTTCAGTTGCCAGGCTGATCAGTTTGCCGCGCGACTGCGGAGCGGTCGACTCGAAAATGTGCTGCAAATTGGTGGTCTTGCCGCACAAACCAGGTCCGTAGTACACGATCTTGCAGTTGATTTCTCGGGAGGCGTAGTTAATGAAGGTCATAAGGCAATTACTCTTCTGAACGCTTATTGGAAAAGACTGTCGATGTCTTCGTCGGTGATTTCCCCAAAAGGCGAGTCTTCATCGGTGAACTCGGCTTTACTGATTTCGTCGACCATCGCCGACAGCTGATGTGAAATCTGCTTGCTTCTCAGCTTTACCAAACCCAGGCTTGATCGCTCGTCAAAAACCACTATCAGCAGCAGCCGGCCAATCACGGAAATGTGAATGCTTTCTCGTTCGCCTTCGTGCGAAAGCGTCGGAAACTCTTTCTCGCCGATCAACTGAGCCATACCACCAGTGGCGGCAACATTTCCCGCTGCCAGGGACGCCAGGCTGGTCGTGTCAAGATTGCCGATTTCGCCCTGGGAAGCGATCTCCTGACCGTCCTTGTCGATCAGGAACACGACCTTGGCCGCCGAGTCCATGCGGAGTCGCGCCAGTACGGCCTTGATTTGGTGATACTGCTGCTCTCGGAGCAGAAGAGGCGTGTCTGCCATTAGTACAGCTTTCTGTTAGGGGTAATCGAGGCCAGAACGAATGGTGGGCGTTTGCTTGAAAACCGAATTCCGAACGCGTCAAGCCACTGAGGGCAAAGTGTTTTTTCGTTATTGGGTTATTGCTGGACTGACCCGAAGCGGACGCTCCGGCGGTCGAAAGGCACTCTAACACAGCAAACATTGACCATCAACTGTTTTTCTTTGTTGGCTTACGAGATGTCTCGGCCAACACTTTTCGCGTCAGCTCACACTGTAAACTACGCTTGTCGTTGATTTAGCAATAGGGCTATGTTACTCTGCCACCGCAACTTCCGGAGCGCTTAAAGCCCCTTGCCCTGTCAATTACTACCTTCGTAATGAGCGCAGTCACAAAAGGTTTGAGACGTTCAACGTCACGCACAGTCGCTCGTCGTTCGACTCCAAAGTCGACCGCAAGCAAACGCGTGACTGCGTCAAAGCCTGCTGCACGTCCAAAAGCGAAACGCGCCGTCAAACAGACAGCGGCTCCGCGTAAGACACAAAAGAAGGTTGCGGCAAAGACTGCGGTTAAAAAAGCTGCGGTCAAAAAGAAGGTATTGGCAACTAAAAAAGCGCGGGCGCCAAAGAAAGTGATTGCGCGCAAAGTTGTTGCGAGGAAAGCCGCAGTTGCCAAACACCGAAAAGTTGCCGCGCCGAGCGTCAAAAAGACGCACAAGGTTGCGGCAGTGCGCGCTCCTCGTCCCGCTCCTGTCGTTCAGCCACCACCTCGACAACCGACCATTGACGAAGCCGCTGCACTAAAGGCTTTCGAACGAGCTCACAAAGAATTTACGCGAGGAAGATTTGGGGAAGCTCGCAGCCAGTTTCGCGCTTTGTTGGAAAAATATTTTCAGGTATCGGAAGTTGCGGCTCGTGCGCGCACGTATCTGGCAGTTGCTGATTCGCGGTTGCGCACTGAAAGCATTTTGCCGCGTGACGCCGATTCGCTTTACGACCGCGGTGTAATTGAGCTGAACCGCGGTGAATATGTGGCCGCACAGGAAATGTTTGAACGTGCACTGAAACGCGAACCCGAGGCAGCACACATTCACTACGGCCTTGCCGCTACTCGCGCTCGGCTTGGGTCAGTTGACCTCGCACTACAATCGCTACAGCGAGCTTTAGACCTGCAACCCACGCTCCGTGTTCGTGCGCAACACGATCACGACCTGACCGCTCTCCGCAATGATCCGGACTTTGATCGACTTGTGTTTCAACACAACGTTTGATTCCCCCGCATCTCCATTCGTATTCAATTCGGGTTTACATGGTTTCAAAGGCTCAACCTTTTAGGTATCATTTCGCCGAGCTAGCAGGCTGCGCTCGCTTCTTGTTGGAGATCTAGTTTGCACTTTTCCTCGGAACAAAATGGTGGCCTTAACCTCGTGGCACTCGGCGGTGGCACTGGTTTATCTACGCTGCTCGCCGGTCTAAAACGGCTGGTCGGAAACCGCGGCACTGATGACCTGTGGCTTTCGAACCTCTCGGCAATCGTGACCGTGTCAGACGATGGCGGCAGTTCCGGACGTTTACGCGAGGAACTGCAAATGCTGCCTCCCGGAGACATTCGCAACTGCATGATCGCGCTCTCCGAAGATTCGACACTACTTTCCCGGTTGTTTCGGCATCGCTTCCGTGGCTCGGGTGAACTCGGCGGTCATAGTTTTGGTAACTTGTTCCTCGCTGCGCTCACGGAGGTCACCGGTGATTTCACCGAAGCAGTGCGGCTCTCGTCCGAAGTGCTCGCCAGCAAAGGACACATCTTTCCGGCAACAATAAGTGATGTCCGTTTGGTGGCTGAACTCGCCGGTGGCAGCGTAGTGCGCGGTGAGACACAGATTTCTGCATCGCGTGAAGCTATTCGTCGCCTGCGACTTGAACCCGAGCGATGCTTGCCCTTGCCGACAGCGTTACAGGCAATTCGCGCGGCCGATGTGATTACCGTCGGGCCCGGCTCGCTTTACACCAGCATCTTGCCAAACTTGTTGGTGGCACGCGTTGCCGCCGCGATCGGTGAAAGCACCGCCACCAAGATCTTCATCTGCAACTTAATGACGCAACCGGGAGAGACCGATAATTACACGGCGCGGCAGCACCTGGAAACGGTCAACAGTTACGCGCCCGAGATAAAGTTTGATTTTGTGATCGTCAACGATCGTTTGATTACGGCTGAACAAAAGCAACTTTACGCACTCGAGGGTGCACATCAAATTGGTATTGGCGAGGAACCGATCGACAGCCTGCTTGACCAGTCGACTCAGGTCGTTCGCACAAATCTCCTGGAAGACGGCCCGAAAGTACGCCATGATTCCGAGCTGCTGGCGCGCGTAGTGCTGGCATGCCATCAACAAGCGTCCGCACAACCCGTGGTCCACGTATAGCTAATGGAGTTCACCGAGAAAGACCCCGCCTTGCCATCTCCTCAAAATGATCAGTCGCTTAAGGTTCTAATCCTCGCCGCCGGACTTGGGACCAGGATGAAATCGAACCGCGCGAAAGTCTTGCACGAACTCGGCGGACTGCCGGTGATTACCTATGTTGTTCGTGCCGCCCGTTCCCTAAGCCCCGAAAAGATTTATGTGATCGTTGGTCACCAGGCTGCGGCAGTTGAGCAAGCCGTCGCGATTGAAGCAAGAGATATGGCCGGATTTGTCACGCAAAGCGAGCAGCGCGGCACCGGCGACGCAGTCATGGCCGCCGAAAACGAACTGCAAGACAGCGATTCCGTTGTGCTCGTCTTGTCCGGCGACGTGCCGCTGATCCGCGAAGGTACCTTGGCAAAGTTTATTGCGGAACATCGTTCAAGTGGTGCAGCTTGTTCGCTTTTAAGCGTGCGCCTCGAAAATCCTACCGGCTACGGACGCGTCATTCGCGACGAACAGAATCAGTTCGTCCGAATCGTCGAACAGAAAGACGCGAGTCCTGAAGAACAGAAAACAAAAGAGATTAACGCCGGCATTTACTGTTTCGACTCGCGTCAGCTCTTCAATGCGCTGAAACGTGTGCAGCCCACCAACAAGCAGGGTGAGTATTACCTGACCGACGTCCCTGAAATTCTGTTGTCCGACGGCTCAAAGGTAACCGTCTATCTGCACAACGATGCGCGTGAGGTCTCGGGCATTAACACTCGCGCTGAGTTGGCGGAGTTTGAAAACCTCCTGCGTCGCAACACCATTCGAAGTTTGATGATCGAATCCGGCGTCACCTTTATCGATCCGTCGCACAGTTACGTCAGCGCCGAGGCTCAGGTAGGACGCGACACCGTCATCTATCCGAACGTTGCGATCGAGGGCAAGTCGGTGATTGGTGAAGGCTGCGAAATTCGCTCGGGAGCGCGAATCGCGAACTCACGCATTGGCAATCAAGTGGTTATCAAAGATCACTCGATAGTGATTAATTCAGAAATCAACTCAAATTGCGCAATCGGACCTTTTGCGCATTTACGTATGAACACGGTGTTGGAAGAGACTGCGGTGGTGGGCAATTTCGTCGAAGTAAAAAAATCGAAAATAGGGCGGGGCAGCAAGGCGATGCATCTTAGCTATCTGGGCGACGCGACGATCGGAGAAAGCACCAACATCGGCGCCGGCACCATCACCTGTAACTACGACGGCAAGAACAAGAACCCGACCACGATTGGCGACAACGTCAAGATCGGTTCGGATACAATGCT
>JBKPNP010000024.1:0-2674 GCA_046732775.1 Acidobacteriota bacterium | reverse complement strand
AATTTCCGTTTGCCGTTGGTGCCAATCACCGATAAGAGTCGCGAGCGCATTCGTGAAGTGATTGCTGAACTTGGTCTGCTGGAGACTGTGCATGCCTCTGCGTGAAGAGATCGAGCGGCTGGCGGCGCGCGAAACAAATGCCTACCTCGATGAGGACTTTGCTCTATTCGCCGAATTCAAAGCGGCGTTGAATCGTGGCGAAGTTCGCGCCGCTGAGCGCGCCGGCGAGGGAAAATGGCAAACGAACACCTGGGTCAAGCGCGGCATCTTGCTGGGTTTTCGAATGGGCGCCATCGTTGAGATGACTGCGCCTAACGAAGGCCTGCAATTCCTCGACAAAAGCACGTATCCGATCAGGAGGTTTTCAGTTGACGATCGTGTGCGCATCGTTCCCGGTGGTTCGAGCATACGCGATGGAGCGTATCTCGCGCCGGGGGTGGTTTGCATGCCGCCCATGTTCGTGAATGCCGGCGCTTATGTCGACGAGGGAACCATGATCGACAGTCATGCGTTGGTCGGTTCGTGCGCGCAGATCGGCAAACGCGTGCACCTGTCAGCGGCTGCGCAAGTGGGCGGCGTGCTGGAACCGGTGGGCGCGGTCCCAGTGGTTATCGAAGACGATGTGCTGGTTGGCGGCAATTGCGGAATCTACGAAGGCACGATCGTTCGCGAGCGAGCAGTGCTGGCGTCGGGAACGATTTTGACTGGTTCAACGCCAGTCTACGATCTGGTGCGCGAGAAGATTTATCAACGTACCGCGGAAGGGCCGCTGGAAATTCCGGCCGGCGCGGTGGTGGTTCCGGGTTCGCGTAATGTGCGCAGCGAAGTGGGCCAGTCGTGGGGACTATCCCTTTACGCACCCGTGATTGTGAAATATCGCGACGAGAAAACTGATCGCGCGGTGCAGCTGGAAGACTATCTGCGGTAGCGGCCGGGACGGGGCGTCATGTCCGACAAGCTTCAGCTTGTCGTTCAGATCGACAAACTAAAGTTCGTCGAACAAAATGCGGGCCGACGATACAAGAAGAACTGTTGACCGGGGAGCCCCAGAGTATCCTTGCTAAGTGGACCGTGGCCGCGCCAAAATGATTAGCACGCACGAAAGAGGATTATGACTGTCATGAGCAACAAAGAAATTGTGGAAGACTTGCTACAGCGCATTCCGGAAGACGCGTCGCTACATGATATCGCTCGAGAGATCGAGTTTATCGCTGCCGTGCGACAGGGATTGAGTGAGTTAGATCGCGGAGAAAGTATCTCCATCCAGGAAGTCGAGCGAGATCTTCCCTCATGGATTATCAGGTAGTCCTTTCTCCGTCTGCTCGTGCCGACCTTCGCGATATTGTCCGTTACATTTCTTTTGACGCTCCCGATCGTGCACTACAGTTTGGTTCGCTTCTTATTTCGCGAACGCGACTTCTTGCGGCTTCGCCTGAGCTTGGCCGAATCGTGCCGGAATTAGCAGACCCCGTTATCCGCGAGATCATTGTGGCTTCATATCGCATTGTGTATCGCCTCAATAATGCGGATCGCGTAATCGAGGTCGTTCGCTTTTGGCATGCAGCGCGTGGAACACCTGAGTTTGTTACTCCAGCGGATTAATTGACAGTGACGTGGGCGGCCGCCCGGGCGTATGGGCGCGAAGCGCGAATAAATGTCCGACAAGCTTTAGCTTGTCGTTCAGATCGACAAAATAAAGTTTGTCGGACAACGCAAGCGGGACGCTTGCGCCCCGGTCCCAATCATCCAATGTCTGACGAGTTAAAACCATTTCAGCCGCCCGCGTTCCTTCGCGGCATCGAGCGCAGTCCGATTCGTCAAATCACGGACCGCGCCAAGCTGGGCGACATCAGTTTCGGCCTCGGCGAACCCGACCTGCCGACGCCTGACGTCATTCGTAGAGAAGCGTTACGCGTCATCAAGGAAGAACAGAACGGCTATACCCTGCAGGCGGGTCTGCCGGCGTTGCGGAAACTTGTGGCCGGCGATTATCCACATATGGATTTGGCGCCAGAGCAAGTAATCATCACGGCCGGTTCGCAGGAGGCGATGTATCTGGCGTTGATGACGCTGCTGGGACCGGGCGATGAAGTTTTAATTCCTAACCCCGGCTTTGTGGCATATCCGACGATCGGCCAGATGGCGGGAGCGACGCCAACGTACTACCGGCTGCCTTCGACTAACGACTTCAGTTTCGACCTCGATGAATTCCAACAGCGTCTGAGTTCGAAGACAAAGCTGGTCGTCTGTACCAGTCCGTCAAATCCAACCGGCCGCACACTGACGAGCGATGAGTTGCGTGCTATGGCACAGGCGGTTAACGAGGTTGCGCCCGACGCTTTTATTATCAGCGACGAAATCTATCGCGATCTCTACTACGGCGGCGAACGGCCCGGTTCTATTTCGGAGTTTTATCCCCGCACGATTGTTATCTCCGGCCTCTCAAAATCGATGAGCATGACCGGCTGGCGCCTGGGTTGGATACTCGGCGACCCCGCGGTGATTTCAGCCGCGCATCTGCTTCACGGATACGTTACTACCTGCGCTTCCACCGTTTCGCAGAAAGCCGCCCTCGTCGCCTGGGGCGAGGAAGCGGCAGCCGCACGAGAGCTTCATCGTGAAACGTTTCGCCGGCGGCGCGATCATCTGGTGTCACTTCTGCGAAACGCTGGTT
>JBKPNP010000023.1:0-1882 GCA_046732775.1 Acidobacteriota bacterium | reverse complement strand
ATACGCCGGGCCACACGGTGCTCACGCTCGGCGCGCTCGTGGCTTTCATCCAGTATTCGAGTTTTCTGTTCCAGCCGATTCGCGACATCTCTGACAAGTACAACGTGCTCCAGGCGGCGGTAGTCGCCTCTCATCGAATTTTCAAAACTCTCGATCTCCCTATCGCTATTACGACGCCGGCCCACGCGGCGAAGACCGGGCGCGCGCAGGGCCGCATCGAATTCGAGAATGTTTGGTTTGCCTATAAAGACGAGGACTGGATCCTCAAGGACGTGTCGTTCAAAGTCGAGCCAGGCCAGTCGATCGCACTGGTCGGGCATACGGGTTCCGGTAAGTCGACCATCACCAATCTATTGATGCGTTTTTACGACGTGCAGCGTGGACGAATTCTTTTGGACGGCGTTGACTTGCGCGAATGGGACTTGCAGGCGTTGCGCGAAAACTTCGCGGTAGTGTTGCAGGAAATATTTCTTTTCAGCGGCACAGTCGCGGGTAACATCAGGCTGGGGCGAACAGACATTTCGGAGGAGCGCGTCGAATGGGCCGCCCGGGAAGTCAGTGCCGAGCCATTCATTAATCGTTTGCGCGGCGGCTATCAGGCGGAAGTGAAGGAACGGGGCGCTGGACTATCGGTGGGCCAGAAGCAACTGATATCTTTCGCGCGCGCACTCGCCTTCGATCCTGCGCTGCTTATTCTGGATGAAGCGACCAGCTCAATCGATACGGAAACTGAGCAACTGATTCAGCAGGCGATTGAAAGAGTGATGCGCAACCGTACTTCGATCGTGGTGGCGCACCGGCTGTCGACTATTCAACGCGCTGAACAAATCATCGTGCTGCATCACGGCGAGATTCGCGAGCGTGGCACGCACCAGGAGTTGCTGGCTGAGCATGGTCTTTACTGGAAACTCTATAAACTGCAATACGCGGACGGCGCGCGTCAGGAAACGTTTGCCGAACTCTCGGCAGACGAAACCGAGGCGGCGGGACAGCCGCAGTTTAGCGAGTAACGTCGACTGGAGCGGCAAGCGTCTCGCTTGCGTCTTAAGTTATCTTTTTCCAAACGGTCGCAACCGGGACGGTTGCGCTCCAGTCCTTTACTTACTGTATGGGAGATGCCTATGAGATCAGTAAACGCAACGCGGCTTTTCGTTTTGTCGCTATTACTCCCAACCCTGCTTCTCTTCACAACAATTGTCGAAATGAAAACTAAAGCACAAGCCAACCCGCGCTTTTTCATTTCCTTTCCAACGAGCAGCAGTCGCGAAGTGCTAGACGGCAGAATGCTGCTGTTGATATCCAAAGACGATTCAAAGGAACCACGCTTTCAAATCAACGAAGACTTGAATACGCAGCAAGTTTTCGGAGTGGATGTGGAAGGGTTGAGACCCGGGCAGGAAGTCGTAGTAGACGAGAGCGCATTTGGCTATCCGGTGCGATCGCTTTTGGATTTGAAGCCGGGCGAATATTGGGTCCAGGCACTTTTACATCGCTATGAAACGTTCAAGCGGTCTGACGGCCACACGGTCAAGCTGCCGATGGATCGCGGTGAAGGCCAACAGTGGAACAGCGCGCCCGGAAATCTTTACAGCACCCCGCAAAAGATAAAGCTTGAGGCGAATGCGTCAGGCGCAATCCGTATCTCGTTAGACAAAGTAATCCCGCCCATTCAGCCGCCCAAAGACACCAAATACATCAAGCACGTGAAAATGCAGAGCGAGTTGCTGACGAAGTTTTGGGGACGGCCAATGTATCTCGGCGCCAACATTTTGTTGCCTGAGGGCTTTGATAGTCATCCGAACGCTCGTTATCCCGTAGTCATCTTCCACGGTCACTTCCCTGCCGATTTCGACGGCTTCCGTGAAGAGCCACCCGATCCCAA
>JBKPNP010000022.1:0-1079 GCA_046732775.1 Acidobacteriota bacterium | reverse complement strand
GAACCAACCATCAACGAAACGCGCGAGATTCTGCTCGGCGTGCGTCCGCGCCTGGAACGAAATTACTCGGTGAAGATTTCAGACGAGGCGATCAACATTGCGCTCGAGATGGCGCCGAAGTACATCCGCAATCTTCATCTCCCGGACAAAGCCATCGGCTGGCTGGACACGGCGGCGGTCAAAGTAGAAATCAATGAACCGCAAACAATGGTCGTGAAGCCGGAGCACGTCATCGATGTCATCTCGCAGGAGTCGCGAATTCCACGTGACATGATTTTCCGCGACACGAGCGATCGTTTCTCGATGACTGAAGTGATGTTGTCGCAGCGTGTGATTGGGCAAAAGGCCGCCATCAAGTCAGTCGCTCAACGTCTCCGTCTGAACAAGGGTCCGCTGAAGGAATCGCATTACAAGCCGGACGGTGTTTTGCTGTTTCTCGGCCCGACCGGTGTAGGCAAAACTGAGCTCGCGAAGGCTGTCGCCGAGTTTATGTTCGGCGACGAAGAAAAGATGGTTCGTATCGACATGTCGGAGTACAGCGATGGCACGGTCAGTATCGAGAAGCTGATCGGCATGCCGCGCGGGATAGTCGGTTCCGAACGTGGCGGTATCCTGACTGAACAGCTGCGGGAGAATCCCTACACCGTGCTGCTGCTGGATGAGGTTGAGAAAGCATCGCCTTACTTGATGAACCTGTTCCTGCAGGCATTCGACGAAGGTTGGCTAACTGACGGTCGCGGCAAGAAAGTCTATCTGTCGGATGCGATCATCATCATGACTTCAAACCTCGGCTCTGAGAGCTTCAAGAAGTTTGAGAAGCCGCTCGGTTTCGGCACCAAGACTGCGCAGGATTTTCGCGTAGTTAAGAACGAAGTCATGAAGGCCGCGGAAACGCGTTTTTCGCCGGAGTTTCGTAATCGCATCGACGAGATCGTGGTGTTCGCACCATTGACGATGGACGAAGTGCGGCAGATCGCCCAACTCTACTTCGTGAAGCTGCAACGGCAGATGCAACGGCAGGGTAAAGAGGTGACCATTACCGAAGCCGCCCTGAATCATTTAACGGAAAAGGGCTTCAA
>JBKPNP010000021.1:0-1296 GCA_046732775.1 Acidobacteriota bacterium | reverse complement strand
CTCATTACAACGTCACGAAAGATCCGAAGCAAACTGTTCTCACTGGCTACAGCGCCGGCGGGCTGGCTTCCGCTTTTGTGGCGCTGCGCCACCCGGAAGCCTTTGGTAATGTGCTCAGCGAGTCCGGCGCCTTTTGGTGGTCGTTTGAACACAACGGCGGCGTGTGCGGTGCGCGCTGTCCGAAGACTGGTGGACGCGGCGGCGACGGTTCTCGCGACGCAACGACCGAAGGCAACTTCCTCGTGAAGGAATTTCTCGCGAGTCCGAAGCTGCCGTTGCGTTTCTATCTGGCGGCGGGAACGTTTGAAGTGGATCGCGAGGGTGGTGGCGGCGAGATTCTGGAGGCGACGCGTCACCTGCGTGATGTGTTACTGGCGAAAGGCTACCAGGTTCACTACCAGCAGTTCGTTGGCGGCCATGATGGTTTGAGTTGGCGTGGACTACTTGCTGACGGCCTGATCGATCTACTCGGACGTTAACTCGACAGGAATTAGCTGACGTTTATAACGCTGAAAGCGTTCGCGAATTCTAGCCCAGGGTTGCTTCGTCCCTGGCACGAACGCTTGGACCCAGGGTTGAAACAACCGGGCTGCAATTAGCCAACACCTTCGGCGTTAGGCCCTACTGCTTTCTGCCTTCCGCTACTGCTGACTACTGACTCCTGACTACCTAAAACCATCCGTAGCCCGCACCAGTGCATCGACAATACCAGGCTCGACCGAAGCATGACCGGCATCGGGAATGATCTCCAGTCGCGCTTCCGGCCAGGCACGATGCAAGTCCCACGCGTTCGTCATCGGGCAAATAATGTCGTAACGGCCCTGCACGATCACTCCGGGTATTTGTCGAATCTTATCGACCTGTTCCACGAGGTAATTGTCAGTCTCGAAGAAGCAGTTGTTCATGAAGTAGTGACACTCGATTCGCGCCAGCGAGATCGCAGTTTCCGGTTCACTAAATTCGTCGATCAACTTCTGATCAGTAATGAGTTTCAAAGCACTCGACTCCCACACCGACCACGCATGCGCAGCTTCTTCACGTACCGCTGCATTCTCATCAGTTAAGAGTCGATAGTAAGCGCTGATCATGTCCCCGCGCTCAGCTTCAGGAACGAGTCGCACAAACGCTTCCCAACCCTCGGGGAAAATCGCGCTGGCACCCTGACTATCTTCATAAAACCATCGTGTCTCATGCTTGCGGCCGAGAAAGATTCCACGCAACACCAGACCCGTCGCTCTTTGAGGATGCGTCTCGGCGTAAGCGAGTGCGAGCGTGCTGCCCCACGAACCCCCAAAT
>JBKPNP010000020.1:0-4429 GCA_046732775.1 Acidobacteriota bacterium | reverse complement strand
CCATCCTTG
The DNA here is from genome assembly GCA_046732775.1 of Acidobacteriota bacterium. Taxonomy (GTDB): domain Bacteria; phylum Acidobacteriota; class Blastocatellia; order Pyrinomonadales; family Pyrinomonadaceae; genus PSRF01. The sequence continues at coordinate 4,420 of JBKPNP010000020.1, read as the reverse complement.
AGAAGCGCGACGACTTTGCTCTCGTCCGAACGGGTTGTTTCGTAACCCCGGAAGTTCGAGCGACCGGCGCGGCTAAGTATTTCGCCATGGGCGGGATTCGCATTTGTCTTGCCTTCGGTTTTTCCGGCGACGCCCCTTTGTTGCAACTCCTGCAGGGCTGCGTCGAAGGACGCCGTGAATTCGTCTTCGTTGATCGCAAATCCGCGTGCTTCCAACCCGACACGAATTAAATCGCGTGGCGTTCCGAACGTGTCGTACAAGCGCGCCAGGGCTTTGAAGTCCGTCGTGTTGTCAGCGGTCGAAGAAAAGAGTTCGTCAAGTTTTTGCAGCCCAACGGTGAGCGTGGCGCCGAACCGCTCTTCTTCAAGCTTCACCATCTTTCCGATGAAGCCGCGTTGCACCTCAAGCTCGGGATAGGGTTCACGCATCTCGTCGACTACGAAATCAGTCACTTTGTGAAAAAACGATCCGGTTAACCCGAGCGTGTGGCGGCCCTGGTAAATGGCGCGGCGCATAATTTTGCGCAACACGTAATTGCGGCCTTCGTTGCCGGGCAGAATTCCGTCAGTTATCAGAAAAGCGGTTGCGCGTGCATGGTCAGCAATGACGCGCATTGCAAAACCTTCCTGCGTTTCCGGTTCATAGTGGCGGTCGGCCAGCGAAGCGGTGAAATCAACGATCCTTGAAAGAAGATCCGTATCGTAATTGGACTGCTTGCCCTGCATAATTACCGCAGTGCGTTCGAGTCCCAACCCGGTATCAACCGAGGGCGTGGGCAGCGGTTCGAGTTTGTAGCTGCCCGGCTCGAGCTCAATACGGTTGTATTGCATGAAGACCAGATTCCAAATCTCCATGGTTGTATCGCCGGGGCCGTTGACGAGATCGACGCGATTGAATTCAGGATTTTCCGGATGCTCACCGAGGTAATAGTGCACCTCGCTGCATGGGCCGCAGGGGCCGGTTTCGCCCATCTGCCAGAAGTTGTCCTGGCGTCCAAAACGCAAAATCCGCTCGCGCGGCGCTCCCACTTTTTCCCAGAATCTTTCGGCGTCTTCATCTGGGCCCACGGCGTCATCGCCTTCGAACACGGTGAACCAGAGGCGCTGGGGATCCATCTCGAGTTCGTTAACCAGAAAGTCCCAGGCAAACTTAATTGCGTCTTCCTTGAAATAATCGCCAAAGGAAAAGTTGCCGAGCATCTCGAAAAACGTCTGGTGCCGCGCAGTCTTTCCCACCTCGTCGAGGTCGTTGTGTTTGCCGCCGGCGCGCACGCATTTTTGTGACGAACAGGCGCGCACGTATTCGCGTTTCTCGGCTCCGAGGAATACGTCCTTGAACTGGTTCATGCCCGCGTTTGTAAACAACAACGTCGGGTCGTTGGCAGGCAGTAACGGCGACGAACGCACGCGGGTATGCCCGTGGCGCTCGAAATAGCTGAGAAAAGCTTCGCGAATTTCGTTTCCGGTCATCATAGAAGTAGACACTAAATAGCAAACACTAAACAGCAATCAGGAATATTCAAGTTTAGCACGCGGCTTCAGAGCGATTGAAATTGGGACTTGGAATCACCACAGAGGCACGGAGGACGCAGAGGAGGCAGAGAGAGGGAATTGTGCTTAGGTAGCCACGTCGTCGTCTTCCAAATCAGTTTTTGCCGCTGCACGCACTTTATCGGCGACGAGCTCAAAAGGAAAACCCTGGCGCAGCAGATGATCGAAGAGGCTTTTGGCGTCAGCGCGCGTCTTGGGGCGGCCGCGCAAGCGAATCCGCTTCTCTAACGCTCGATCCAACAAATCTTCTTCAGGCGTTTCCGCAAACACCTGGTCGAGCGCTTCTTCGGCGATAGCGCGGTCGACTTTCTTCTTCGCCAGACTCACCTCCAGACGGCGCCTGCCGATCGGTTGTTGTCGAACTTTCGACGCCGCATAGCCAAGCGCGTAGCGTTCGTCGTCGAGATAGCCATACTCTTGCAGGCGCGCGATCACTGTTTCAATTACGGTCTTACTCGAGCAGCGTTCCGCGAGCCGCTCGCGAAGTTCCTCAATTGAACGCGGCTTCGCGGCGAGTAACTTCACGGCACGTTGGAATGCGCGCGCGCGTATTTCCTCTGGGCTTAGCCTGCTGACGCGTGCTTCTTCGTCCGTCGTTTTTAGTTTTGAGCGACGCCGGCGCATTTTGATAGAACATTTATCGCAAGCTGAAGTTCCAGCGTCAACTTTGATTAGGACCGAGGGCGTTCCGCCCGCAATAAGCGCGAAGCGCGAACAATGTCCGACAAGCTTCAGCTTGTCGTTCAAGAGCGACAAACTAAAGTTCGTCGGACAAATGCCCGCGGGACGCCCGCGGTCTCAGTAAACTAGAATGGTCGAGATGAATGGAGTACTTGCGATTGATAAGCCGGCTGGTGTCACTTCTCACGACGTCGTGAATGCGGTGCGACGTATTGTCCATGAGCGCCGCGTCGGACACACGGGCACGCTCGATCCGTTCGCAACTGGTCTGCTGGTGGTTTTGGTAGGACGCGCTACGCGGCTGGCCCAATTCCTGAGCGGCGCACGAAAGGAATATGAAGCCGTCATTCGTTTGGGCTACGCGACTGACACCGGTGATGTAACCGGAAGACCGCTGCCTATCACTCCGGAGAGCTCGTCCAAGCTCGGGCGCTGGACACGCGATGAGATCGAAACCGCCATGGCCAGTCTGCGCGGCGCGATCGATCAGGTTCCGCCGATGTACTCTGCGAAGAAGCAGGGCGGGAGGAAACTTTACGAATTGGCGCGCCGCGGGGAAGAGGTCGAGCGTGCGCCGGTACGAGTGAAGATTGAAGCGTTCGAGCTGGCGAGCGACAGCGGTGATTTACTAAAAGACAACGCTGACGGTACTTTCGATCTTAGAGTTAGAGTTTCGTGTTCTGCCGGAACTTATGTCAGAACGCTGGCCGAGGATTTTGGTAAGCGGCTCAACGTTGGCGCGCATCTCGCCGAATTGCGTCGCAGCCGCGCCGGAGATTTTCACCTTGGCCAGGCCGTAACTCTGGAACAACTTAAAACAAACATTGCCGAAGAATCGGTAGGGAAAATCCTGATTTCGATGGACGCTGCGCTTTCTCGCTTTCCTTTTGTGAGCTTAAGTCCTGAAGATGTCGGTCGCATACAAAACGGCTTGCAGGTAAATACGAGAGGAGCAGGTTTGGAGGATGGTCAGAAAGTGCGTCTCAGAGACGAGCGAGAGGGGTTGATTGCGGTAGCGGAGTTTGTCGCAGGGTCGCTGCGTCCGCTGGTCGTAATCGCACGAGAAGACTCATGAAGAAGCGCTATTGGATCGCAGGACTTTCCGCGTCCGCTCTGGTTGGGACGGTGGCGGCGAAACTATTGTTTCGGCCGGGCGACGCTGATTGGGACCGCTCTTCAGTTTTTCACGCTGACTACTCGCGCTTTGCGGAGGTCGACGGCGCGCGCGTTCATTATCAGGAAGCCGGTGACCCTGATGCGCCGGCAATGATCTTGATTCACGGTTTCGCAACCTCGAATCTCGTTTGGAGCAAAGTTTTCTTAGACCTCGCGGACGCGGGTTTCAGAGTTATCGCTCCGGACTTGCTCGGCTATGGCTATTCCGACAAACCGCGCCAACTCGAATACACGATTGCGCGACAGGCTGAAATGGTGATCGGTTTCATGAAGCAAGTCGGCATTCGCCGGGCTGTGCTGGTGGGAAGTTCTTATGGGGCCGCGGTCGCTGCAACGATTGCGCTCGATCGCCCCGAGTTAGTCGATAAGCTGGTTTTAGTTGGCGCGGTGAACAACAACAAGCCGACGCGCTATTTGTTGATGCGACTTTTTGGGTCGCCGATCATCGGCGACATTCTTTCGCCCTTGCTGGTCGGTTCGCGAAGTTTGCTGCGGCTGAGGATGAAGCGCGTTTACGATCGGCATGCCTGGGTGCTCGATGAACGGCGAGTGGATGCGCGCCATTTGCCTTTGCGCACGCGCGGAGCGCACCGGGCAATTATTCGCACCGTCCGCCGCTGGGACGCCGAACGCGTCTCGCGTGACGCACATCTGTTGACACAGCCCACGTTAATCTTGTGGGGCGACAACGATAAGGAAGTACCACTTGCCGACGGTGAGCGATTGCACGCTGCGATTCCCGGATCGCGATTGATTGTCTTCAATAACTGCGGACACCTCCCTCACGAAGAGTATCCGCAGACTTTCACCCGACTGGTTGCTGAGTTTGTTCAGAGTGATTGAGATCTATAAGAGAGCGGAGCGCCGAGACGTTTCGCCAGTCCTTCACCGCCCCAGCCCATTACGACGTTGTGGTTCCAACTAAAAAACGGCCGCGCGATCGGTGCGAGGAGGTTCATCCACGCTTTGGTCGTTTCCACTTTCCAGTCGTAGCGAACGGTCGTTATTTCTCC
>JBKPNP010000019.1:0-4594 GCA_046732775.1 Acidobacteriota bacterium | reverse complement strand
CTGCATTCCCGCTGACAAGGATCAGCAACGGCTTATAGCTGAAGCCTCGCGAGTGCTGCGACCGGGCGGTCTGCTCTATATCAGCGACCTCTTGCTCAACGACGACGAGCGAAACCTCAGGCGCTACGAGCTCTTTGGTGGCGGTAACGACTGCTACGGTGTATTTGAATTACCGGAAGGCGTGGTCGTGCGGCACCACCGGAAGGAGTGGATTGACGAATTGCTCAAGCCATTTGAGCAGCTGGAGTATGCGCCGTTTACAGTCACCACGATGAACGGCAACTCGTCCGCCGCGTTTCAATACCTGGGCCGGAAGTAATCAAAAAGATCGGCAGGAGGCAGATAAATGTCAGCCAAAACAGTGCGCTTGTTGGGAATCGTTTGTTTGATCACGGCTGCGCTAATGGCCGTTTTGAATCTGAAGCGAGTGGCCAACCTTGGGACGTTCTGGCTGTCGGCGCCGCTTTTGGTGATCGGCATCGCCCTGGTCGCGGCGTCCCGGCGAAAATCCTGAAATATTTTAGGCCGGCGGTGAATAGGCACGCCCGTGAGGGCGTGGCTATTAACCGCCGGCCCTTCGGGCCTAAAGATGAGACGGTAACTTGAAGGCGGACGGATGCAGGCGTTAGGGTGACTGTCGCCTACGGCACTTCAACTATCAATTCGCGCCCGAAGGTGAAGTTGGGACGCTTTCGGCCCTTGAGATATTTGGCTGCGGTTTGCGAGAGAGCCGTAATCAGTATCGGCAAGGCGATGGTCGCGTCGCAGTTGACGTAGGCGCTGTGAGCGCCGCGCGCGAGTTTGCCGTAAACCAATCCCTCGTCGAACGACACGGCATTTGAGCGGCCGCCGGGATGCGGTGCGTCAGTGGTGATCTGAATCGCATACTTGTGACCCTGGTGATGGCTTTTAAGTATGAACGAAGAGATTTCGGTCTGCTGAACGAAACTCTTGGGCGTGCCTCCACCGAGATTTATAACTCCAGTGAGACGCGCGCGCGCGGTCACGTTAGCCATATCGAGCACGTCCTGAACCATGTCGAACATGAAGTTGTTCTTTTTCTCGAAACGCGCCGAAGCAATACCGACGGCAATGCCGCTGTCGGCGATGGCGGGACAAAAGATGGGCACCCGAGCCTTGTATGCTGAGGTCAGCACTCCATCTTCGGTTGCAATCTCCGCGAGCTCGCGTCCGAGCAGGTGCAGAAATTCGCGGGTCGAGTACGGACGCGACTGGTCCAGTTGATTGGTAAAGCCGCCGACCCATTCGTTTGCTTCGCGATATTCTTCGTCACTTGCCAGGAGGTCCCACATGCGGCTGATTTGCGAAGCGTCAAGCTCGGCGTCAGTCATATTTGGGTGGGCCTGAAAATGGTAACGCCCGAGGGTCTCATGCAGGTCGTGGAAGAGCAGGGAACCGGAGAGCACGAGCACGTCGACAAAACGGTTTTTGATTACGTAGGCAAGCAGTCGTCGCATGCCGGCGGGAATAAGCGCGCCGGAGCCGGCCACAATGATGGTCGTGTTGTCGCCCAGCATGTCCAGCCAAATCCGATGCGCCTCGGCCAGCTGGCGGCCGCCGAAGCCGGCGCCTTCCATCTTTTCAAGCAGGCCGGCAACCGAACGGTCGCGATCTACCTGGACCGGCCGCGTGGGCGTCGTCAGATACTTCGATGCTTTGGGCTTTCGCTGCGTAACCATAAACCTGTCAACCTCTCAGATAGTTGAACATTGAATTGTGTGCCGATCCACCCTGCTGGAAATGGCCGACCCGTGTGATGGGGGCGGGAACTAGTAATCGGTGCGACGTCTTGAACGGGTTTTAGCGCCGTTAACCGAGAGATATGTGTATGCGTCGTAGCGCGATTCGTAGAATTGTGAAAGCTCAGCGCCTTCTGCTTCGCTCAGCTCGCCGTCCTTCACTCGCTGACTAATTAAACGTCGAAAACCATCGTGAAGCAGACTTTTTTCGTAACGCGCGCGTTCGGTCGCTTCACCAACCGTGGTGCCGCGAATCACTTTTTTAATCAGGTAGCCTTCGTCGTCAATGTAGATGTGGGCCTCATGCGGCGTGCCGAACAGGTTGTGATTGTTACCCATCACTTCCTGATAGGCTCCCACCAGCAGGAACGCGAGGTAGTAGGTTTCGCCGGGGATTAGCGAGTGGAGTTCGAGCACCTGCTTGACGTCGTGGAGGTCGACAAACTTATCGACCACGCCATCCGAATCGCAGGTGATATCGCACAGCGTCGCATATTCCGAAGGGGTTTTGTTCAGGTAATGGATCGGAACTATCGGAAACAGCTGACCGAGGGCCCAGTGGTCAGGGACCGAACGAAAGACAGAGAAATTCGTCAAATACTTCGCGCATAACAGCCGCCGCAAATCATCGAATTCTTCGGAAACATACTTCGCCTGTTGCGCATACTTATCCGCGCGTTCACAAACATCCCAAAACAACACTTCGCCTTTCGCGCGGTCTTCGAGTGAAACCAGACCGAGATTGAAGAGGGTGAACAACTCTTCGCGGTGCTCGAGCGCATCGTGGTAGTACTCGCGATAATTCTTTACCGTGATCGACGCTCTCAGATCACCCAACTCCGTCACTACCTGCGGATCGTCGTCGTCGATTTCGATCGGCGTAATGTCTTCAACGACAGTTTCAATCTCATCCTGCACGTTCGTGATAATCAGCGCGTGATAGGCAGCGAGGAAGCGGCCCGACTCCTGGATGATTGTAGGGTGCGGTACGTTTTCGTCGTCGCACACCTGCTTGATCGTATAGATGACGTCGTTCGCAAATTCCTGGGCAGTGTAGTTTGCAGACGAATCAAACGCTGTCTTTGAGCCGTCGTAATCCACTGCCATGCCGCCGCCGACGTCGAGCAAGTCGATCGGCACTTTCATCTGGTGCACTTTGGCGTAGACGCGCGCGGCCTCTTTCATCGCATTCTTGATGCGCTTGATGTCAGTCAGTTGCGAACCAATATGGAAATGCAGCAACTTCAGCATGTCGATGCGGTCGGCTGCTTCAAGCCGGCGGATCACTTCGAGCATTTCGGTCGTGGTGAGACCAAATTTTGCTGCTTCGCCGCCGGATTTTTCCCAGCGGCCGGACCCTTTTGAGTAAAGCTTGACCCGCATTCCGAGAATCGGCGTGCCGCCGTTATCGCCACGGGCGGCGATCGCCAGCACGTGGTCAAGCTCACTGAGTTTCTCGATTACGATCACGACGCGTTTGCCGCAACGGGCGCCGGCAAAGGCGAGTTCGATGAACTCCTCATCCTTGAACCCGTTGAGCACCAACAGGCTGTCCGGCGTCTGCTCGAGCGCGAGCGCCGCGTATAGTTCCGCCTTCGATCCGGCTTCGAGACCAAAGTCGTAGCGCGAGCCCTCGCGCAGGTATTCCTCTACCAGCGAACGCTGTTGGTTAACCTTCATCGGGTAGACGCACATATGCGCACCCTGATATTCAAATTCTCGGATTGAACGACTAAACGCGCGCTGAAGTTTTCGGACCTGGGCGGCGACCAGTTGCGGGAAGCGCAACAGCACGGGCGCGCCAATGCCGCGCCGGGCGAGATCGTCGATTATTTCTTTTAAGTCAGCTGAGCGGGTGTCACCTTCGGCGGGACGAACAATCAGGTTTCCCTTGCGGTTTACGTCAAAATATCCGGCGCCCCAGTTTTCGATGCCATAGGTTTCCAGCGTCTGCTCAATTGCCGTGGTCAATTCGCGGTCTCCTGACTAGCCTGCAAAACTCGATTGTTTGTGATTCTTGAAGCAAAGCGTAGTTGTACACATCCCTGGCTCGAGTAGCGGAAGAATTCTGGATGGGACGCTAGGCGCGCAAATGTAACAGAAAACCAAAGGTCGGTCTATGACTTTTTTGTTTCAGATCGGGTGGGTTGAGAGGCTAAATGGCTGTTAACTTGTAAGTTAGACCGGCATGCTCCGCCTGATGGCAAAGAGTTCGAAGAACGGCTCCCCGCGGCGGAGCCGAAAGGCAGATCTCTACTTTCGGTCTGCTGCCGGTCTTGGTTCAAACGCAGGTTGACTAATGAGCAAATTGGGCGGCCCGATCTGAAACAGCGCCGCGCCATTCTGGTTTCTGCGCTCGTTGCTCCAGACAGCGTGCACCAAGTCTAGCTTGGAATATTTGCTTATTGGGATAGGACAAACCCGTGCCACTGAAGCCTGTGCAATTGCCAAAGATTAAACTCTAGAAGATGAATCGAAGTTTGTGGGGATTTTGCGCGAGGCCGGCGGCTTTGCGGACGGCCCATGACTCTCGGTCCTGGTCAGGAATTTTGAAGACCGTCAGCGCGCGCTCACGAAAGGGCGCCCTACTTAGCGTTTGAATTAATGCTCCGTTTCGCGTCGATCAAAGTAGTTGACATTCAAGTCTGCTCCACTATAATCCCTTCTTTTTTACGCGCCGTGGCGGTATGACCTTCGGCTCTTTCCTTAGCCAGTTCCGACTTCCAAAATACTTCGCGCCAACAAACACCTCGGGGCGAAGAGCGGGCCTGACACTCCCAATTTTCTCGCGAACTAATTCAGATTTCTCTGTGCCCCCTCTGTGCTCTCTGTGT
>JBKPNP010000018.1:0-2946 GCA_046732775.1 Acidobacteriota bacterium | reverse complement strand
GCGCCCTTGTAGCGCCACAGAACTTTGCCGGTGCGCCTGTCCAGCGCACTGACGCCGTAAGGCCCGCGCTCAACTGTGTCGCCATCTTTGAAGCGGGTGAACTGGCCGCCAGTGCGTACGTACAGCACCTGGCCCACGATTATCATCTCGGGCGTGAGACCAAGATCTTTAGCTTCCCACTCGGTGTCTCCCGTCTGCCGCGAAATTGCGCGAACATGCCCGCGGCCGGAGCTGTAGATCGTCTGTTCATCAAAAATCGGCGCCGCCTCAGTGAGCGCGAGACCACCTTCGTTAACCTTGTATTGTTCACGCAAACGCGACTTGCCGCTGCGCGCGTCGAACGACGTGAGGCCGTCGTAAAACGTATAAATGCGGTCGTCCACAAACACCGGCGGATGGTAGTTATCAAAAGTGAAATCAACTTCATCGCCGCCGTTTGAGGGCCAGCGTGACGGCATCATTTCAACTTCGCTGATTTCGTTCTTCCAGATTTCTTTGCCGGTAGTCAGATCCAGCATGTGCAGGAGGGGATGGCGTTTGAACCCGTCGTCCGCGTGAGCACGCGCGTCTTTTGCCAGCACCACCGCGAGCAGATTCGAATCAGGGTCGACCGCCAACTGCATAACTGCGCCACGCAGCTTATTGCTGCGCCAGATATTGTCGCCCGTCATGATGTCTACCGCTTCGAGTCGCGTCTGCTCGCCTTTTTCGAAACTGAGCAGTACTAAATCTGAAGCGGGGACAGCCGCGACGTCGGTTTCATCGAGCGAAACATCCTTGCGTCGCCACAGTGTCTCGCCGCTTTGAGCGTCGATCGCGTAAAGCGATTTCTCGGTGCCTACCAACATCACGCCCAGGTCAGTTGTTTGATAAAAGCGGACTGATTTGTCGAGCTTCGCAATCCACCCCTGCGCATTAATGTCAACGGTGAAAAGGGCGAGGAAAAATAAAAGCGATAGTCCGTAGAAATAGTTCCTTCTCATGCGGGGAGAATAGCAGAAGGAGGTTTTGTGGTGCAGCTTCGTCAGCGACCGTCGCTGAGCGACTGGAGCGCAACCGTCCCGGTTGCGACCGTCAGAATGAAGTAAGAAAAATGCAAGCAAGACGCTTGCGGCTCCAGTCTCTCCATGACGGTCGGGTAGTGCCGGTAGTCACGCTAATCTGATATTCTAACGCTCTCCGATATGACGGTACGGCTGGCAACACAGCACATTTCGATTTCCAGTCCTGTCAAAATGCGCACAACTCAACAAGGAAAAATATTCGAGCTCGCGTTAGCACTTTTGCTCCTGCTGGTTCCGTCACTGGCACAGAGCGTAGTGGCGCAGTCGACCGATGTCGCCTGGCCGTCACCGGTCCGTTCGACCGAGGTTCGTGCGACCATCCCGGCTCGCGACATTGGCGATCCAAGATTGACGCACCACTTTTATGCGATCACGGCGACGCCGGGTGACATTCTCATAACCGTGGATAGCCAGAATTTAAACGGCGACATCGACGTGTTCACTTTTGCGGGCATGCGTCCCTTGCTGAAGATTTCAGTCTATGCCGGCAGCTCTGCGCCGGTGTCGAAAGGAATTTATCTGCGGCAGCGTGAAGATCTGATTCTTCGCGTCGAGGGCCGCACGCCAAATGACGACGAGGCGTCGTACCGGATTCAGTTCGGCGGATCGTTTGAGCCGATTACTTCCGGCCCGCTCGCAGAACACGAGGACGCGCTCCGAGCGGCTAGCCCGCCGGCAGTTGCCGGCACTAGCGGACACCGTGTCACTTCAACAGGGGCGCGAATCTACGAGCCTCCGGCGGAAGTGGCGGCGGCGCCGACTCCGGAGCCCACGCCAGAAGTAGTCAAAGAACCGGAACGCAAAACACCAAAGACCGCGGCGCGGCGCAATCCATCGACTCTGCGACGCCTGCCACCGGGCAACCGCAGAACGCGGCCGGCGCCAAAACCCAAACCCGAGGTCGCGGCGAAGGCTCCGTCTGAAGAACAAAAGACACCTGAAGAAGGAACCGAGACGGCAAAGGCGACACCACCAAAGCGTTCGTCAGCACGCAGAAGTAAACCCGCAGCAACCGCGACTCCGGCGCTCGAGACACCGGTCGCCGAACCAGTCGGCCCGCGGCTAGTGATTGAGACGAACGACGGAACTCTGATTGAACGATTTATGGGGACGGTGCGAAGAGTGACCGTCGAGAATGGTCAGGTGGTTGTGGTTGGTAAGGACGGAAAGATCGTGCGCATTCCGCTGGCAAGCGTTGTTCGCATGACGATCGCACCGTAAGAGTAGTGGGCAGTGGGCAGTGGACAGTGGACAGAAAAGCAAGTAAACAGTAGCAAGTAAATAGTAGTCAGTAGTCAGCAGGCAAACGCCGATCGCTTTTGTACGGGCTACTGACTACTGTTTACTTGCTACTGCCTCCTGCTTTTCTGCCCACTGCCCACTACTTGAGTGCGGCCAATCGATCCTTGAATCTCGGCAAATCCTCGCTGTTTGGATCAACCTTCTCGAGATTCGCTATCGCTTGTGCTGCTGCTTTGGCGTCGCCCTTGCCAAGCGTCGCTGCCGCCAGACCGGAAAGCGTAACCACGTCATCGCTCTTCTTCAGCAACGCTGCTTTGTACCACTTCTCCGCGATGTCGTAGTGCCCGGCATCGAGGTTCACGAGCCCGAGAGCGACAATGGTTTGATAGTCGTCCGGCCGCAGTTGATTTGCTTTCAATAATAATTCAATCGATGGGTCGTAGCGCTGGATCTGATAGTAAAGTTCAGCCGCCTTCACCTGCGCTTCGAAGTTGTTTGGCTCGCGCCGCGCCTTCTCAATTGACGCTGTCACCTCCGCCTGCATGTTTCCGGAAGCAGGGCCTCCGGCATTCGGACCGACCGGCGGATGGTCGCCCGGCAGTTGCGAAGATTGCGCGACTGGCGCGCCGGGCCCGTAGCG
>JBKPNP010000017.1:0-2085 GCA_046732775.1 Acidobacteriota bacterium | reverse complement strand
GAAATGGCAACTATCGAACGGGTTACCGAGTTATTCCAGGCTCGGATTCAAAAGAACTCACCAAAACAAATGGAAAAGGCCGGCGACAACTGGCCCGAACTGCCGTTCAACTTTTTCTTCCTGACGCATGCTGACGACACGGTCGATATCGTCGTGAAGGATATTACCGAGCAAGTGACGACTGAAGACGGCATCAAGCTACCTAAGTTCGTATTCAAAAACCTGGAAGACATGGTCGGGCCCAAGACTGCCGTCAAAGAAGGCATTAGATTGGTATTCCTGACCACGTTTAAACCGAGGCCGTCGAACTAATCCGCGCTCGTGATGCGCAACCCACAGAATGAACTCGATGCTATTTCGCCAAATCAGCGAGGTGTTCATATGACTTTCACCCTGTTCAGTCGCACACTACTGTTACGTCTGCTGATGTTGCCTTTGCTGTTGTTTCTGCTCGTGGCACCTGTCTACTCTCAGGCAGTCCCCGAGGCCTACCTGCGGTTTGAGCAACCGAGCCCGGGCGTGCGTCGCTACTACGTTGCGGTTTACATGAAAACGGCGTTGGTGGGTGGACTTAATCAGATAAAAGCATCTCTGCGCGACGTCGGCGGCAAGAAGAAACTCATTTCCACGACAGTCGAGCCGCCGCCGGCCGGAGATGATTCCACATTCATCTTGAGAGTGGGGCTAAGCGAGACTGACATCTTCAAGCAACTTAAGAACTTTAAAGTTTTTGTCGATAGCTATCCGACCGCGCAAGGAATCGAAGACTACGAGATTGGTGCAAGGTTAGACGTGAAAGTTGAGCTTGCAACTAATCCCCTGTGCTTCCAACGCAACTCCATTCTGGTTACCCGAGGTTCAAGTACTAAGTACGGAGGGGACCGCTTCCTTGAGATTTCTAATTTCTTGAGCAAGGCCACTGCTGCACAACAAATTACTGCGACGGTGACGAAGGATAACAAGCCTCCACAACCGCGCACCGTGAGTCCGCTGACAAATTTCACAAGCCCAAACAGTGTGGCCTCCTGCGTCGACTTTACCGAGGCACCACCGCCAGGCACTTACACTTTCGATCTTGCCTTCAACAATACTTCGCCGCCGGAATTGCAGTTTACTCCATTAGAGGGGGGTGGCAATGGGCCAGACATTCCAAATCCAACTGCGGCAAAACGAGACCTGGAAGATTTTTTTGATCTTGGCCTGACACTCACTAGTTCCGTAGAAGATGAAGAGCAACCGAATGGAACCATGAAGCGGGTTCGGACAACGCGGGGTACCAGTGATCTCTTTCTGGCGCCCATACTGAACCTGAGAAAAGTAGGCACGATACCGAAAGGCGGCGGAACCGTACAGGTCTTCACTCCGTTCTACATTGACTCCAAGGTCTCCACCGGCAAGATTACCAAGGACACTCTCGCGCTCAACCGTATCGAACTCGGTTCGACGTATGAGTTTAGACATTATCTGAATACAAATGCCTACCCTGATCTGATGCGCCACGCTTTAAGCTTCAAGCACAATTCCGATCGGGATTTCAAGCAAGACGAATTCAAATTTACCTACGAATTCCAGCCCATATTCGGAGCAATTAACCAGCCGCTGGGTAGTGCTCCCGATATTCTGCACGACGAGATTGTGGCGAATGAGAAGGATAAGTTTGGTCTTCAGATCGTGCCGATCCTGGGCGTCGAGATAGGCCGGACGTACCGAGTTAGAAACCCGAGCGACTTCGCAGGAGTAAGTCGTAACGTCAGACGCTTTTACTTCGGGGTCGACATGACTTTCGACCTGACCAAGTATGTTCAATTGTCGCTCAAAGACATGTTTTATATACGCGGAGAAAATCCACTCGACCGAAAGGAAAACTACTTCGTGGGATCGATAGAGGCCCCTTTGTCTCGAATCGCAAACCTGCGCGCAGCACACGCTCTGTTCTTTTCGTTTGAGAAAGGTGAGGACGCGCCGTTCAGTAACCCGGCAGTAAATGTCTTGAAATTTGGATACAGGATAAGAGCGCGCGGTCTGCTATTTAATCCTCGCAAGAAATAACCGCCTCGGCCATGTTGGCGCCGGACAAATTGGAAC
>JBKPNP010000016.1:0-4510 GCA_046732775.1 Acidobacteriota bacterium | reverse complement strand
CCGCGGAATTTATGAGCCCGCCTCGCTGGCACATCGGCCACACGTCCTGGTTTTTCGAAACTGTCCTGCAGGCTCACCAGCCCGGTTACAAGATCTATTCGGAAGATTATCTCTTCTACTTCAACTCTTATTACGAAGGATTTGGCGCACGTATCGAACGGCCCAAGCGTGGCACGCGTTCGCGTCCAACCGTGCGGGACACAGTGGCCTATCGCCAGCATATCGACGAACAGATGCTGAAGTTTTTAGAGTCGGTCGACGACCACCCAAACTCCGGGACTGTGCTGGCTCTAGTGAGGCTCGGTCTCGAACACGAGATGCAACATCAGGAACTGCTCGTCTACGACATCAAGCATTTGCTCTGTGACCAGTACGACGCGGCACTTGAGACTAAACCCGCGGTGGTTACAAAAGTTGAAGGCATGGCCGAAATCGAAGGCGGACTGTTTATGCTGGGGTATTCCGGCAAAACCCAGAGTCCTAATTACGAGTTTGCCTTCGACAACGAAAAGCCCGCGCACCAGGTTTTTGTCCACGACTACATGCTCGACCGCGCGCTCGTGACTAACGGCGATTACCTCGAGTTCATGCGCGACGGTGGTTACGAGAATTTTCGCTGGTGGTTTTCGGAAGGCTGGGAGGCGGTGAACCGGGAACAGTGGCGGGCCCCGCTTTACTGGGAATTCCACGACGACGTCTGGCACGTTCGCGATTTCAGTGGCCTGCATGCTGTCGAGAGCACAGCAAATGAACCCGTCTATCACGTGAGTTTCTTTGAAGCGTCAGCCTTCGCCAAATGGGCGGGCAAGCGTCTGCCCACTGAAGCTGAATGGGAGAAGGCCGCTACGACTGCAGAAACCGGCGCACGTCAGGAATTCCCGTGGGGCGACGGCCAGGTCGACCCTTCACAGGCCAACTTGTTTGAGAATGGCCTGTGGGCGCCGGCGGCGATTGGGTCACTTCCGGATGGAAAAAATTCGTTCGGCTGTCACCAGTTGGTCGGCGACGTGTGGGAATGGACAACGTCCGACTACGTTCCCTATCCCGGTTTCAAATCGGAGTTTGACGAATACAACGATAAGTGGTTCGTCAATCAAAAGGTTTTACGCGGCGGCTCGTTCGCGACGCCGCAATTGCACATTCGTTCGACTTATCGAAACTTCTTTCACGCCCATGAACGCTGGATGGTTTCCGGCTTCCGCTGCGCCAAATAATGTAACGCAAACTGTTAGTTTGCGTTCTTCAGCGATTGAAGATAATTCCATTCCCAATCTCGCCAGTTCTCTACATACTTCGCCTTCACCGGGTTTTTGACCACATAGTGGCGGATGCGCCACCATTCTTGTTCACTGCGAACGTAATGATCGTAGCTTTCGTGGGCCCAGAATTCCCCAGCGCGTCCCAGCAGGTGATTGCATTTGTACGCCGTATAGCCCTTGAGCGACTGCATGATTGAGGCTAAAGAATAGTAATCCAGGTCATCGAGACTGGTTTGCAACGGCTTAACCAACAAGTGAACGTGATTTGGCATGATGGTGAAAGCATCGAGTCGAAATTTCTTCCCATCCCGATAGCGAATGCTGTCGGCTACGATCGCTGCAACGGTTGGCTGCCGCAACCAGACCGGTCCACAGGACGTGCTATCCAGTATCGACTCAAATTTCGCAAACCACACTCGTTCGAAATTAAGTTTAACTAACTCGTGATACGACGCATTATGTTCCTTCAAATGCGAAAGCCATTCCCTCTCTCGTTTCCATTGCGTAACCAGACTCTGAGGTAAGGACCCTGCCAAGCGAAACGTGACAAAGAACGATGCGCCGGGCGGTTGGACGTGGGGAAGATTCCGACGATAGGACTCTCTAAAAGCAAAATGGCTCATCTGCAGTGAGACACTCCACCGAACGGAGTCATTAATCAAGGGCGCGTACAAGAAGCGCGTACAATGGCAGATGCAAGATTCCTGAGGTTACGCAAACTAACAGTTTGCGTTACGATCTTTTCGACGACGCTATTAGAATCTCGCTGGAGTATTACGCAAAACTTGCGAACACAAACAATTTTTGAAAGGTGCGCCTCAGGAAAGTTCCTCCGAAGGCGGCGAGTGTAAATTTTGCCAACGATACTGAATGACGTCGAAGCCCGCGTGCTGGGCTCGCTGGTTGAGAAACAGGTAACCACACCCGAATACTATCCGCTGACGCTCAACGCGTTAACGCTTGCCTGTAACCAGAAAAACAATCGCACACCCGTCACGTCATACGACGAAAACACGGTGGCGCACGCGCTCGAAACTCTACGCGAAAAAAATCTTGCTTACGTTTTCTACGGCAGCACCAGCCGCGTGCCGAAGTACAAGCATGTACTGCCTGAAGTCATGCACTTGAGTGCGCCGGAGCTCGCGTTGATGTGTGTGCTGTTGTTGCGCGGTCCGCAAACGTCCGGCGAGTTGGCAACGCGCGGTTTTCGTCTCTACGAATTCAACGGGTTGGAGGAGGTTGAGTCCACACTCAACGGTTTAAGCACGCGCGAGCCGGATCCGCTCGTGCGGCGGCTACCGCGCCAGCCGGGACAAAAAGAATCGCGCTTCGCGCACCTCATGTGTGGTGAACCGGCTATCGAAACTATAGAAGGCGACGCTGCCACGCCGACACGGCGTAGTAGTGCAGAGTCAGATCGAATCGAAAAACTCGAAAACGAGATCGCGGGGCTGACGATGGAAATGCGCAAACTGCAGGAACAGTTCAACGAATTCAAAAAACAATTCGAGTAGTGCGATCCACGACACGGACTGGGGCTGGCGCCGCTGCAGCACTCAACGTGACCCGGGGCGGTAGCCCGACAGTCATGGAGGGCTACGCCGGGCGCAACCTCTCCGGTCACAGGCGGTGTAGCGATACGATCAACCACGAGGTTGAGAGGCAAGATAGCCCTCCATCACTATCCGGCTACTGCCCCGGCGAAGACGCCGCCTACATCTCCCAACCCCAAACATTCCCAAGGTTGCAGCTCTAGGCCAGTGTTTCATTTGTGCAAGTTCGGCTCGCCTGAGTTATAATCAGCTTCCCTATGAATCTGGAAATATTTCATCCGGCAGTGGCGCGCTGGTTTGCGCAGAGCTTTCCCGCGGCCACGCCGCCGCAGGAACAAGCCTGGCCGGCAATCAAGCAACATCGCAACACCCTGATCGCTGCCCCGACTGGTTCAGGTAAGACGCTGGCTGCATTTCTGGCTGCCATCGACGACCTCGCGCGTCTCGGCGTGGAGGGAAAACTTGACGATACCACGCACGTCGTTTACGTCTCTCCGCTCAAAGCGCTCAGCAACGACATCCAACGCAACCTGCAGATTCCGCTCGCCGGCATTCAGGAACAATTGCGCGCCCTCGGCCTGCCGGAAGTAAACATTCGCACCTTTGTCCGGACCGGCGACACACCCGCTGGGGAGCGCACGGCGATGCTGAAGCGGCCGCCGCACATCGTCGTCACCACACCCGAATCGCTTTACATTTTGTTGACCAGCGACGGCGGCCGCCGCATGTTGCAAACCACGCGCACGCTCATCGTTGATGAAATTCACGCGGTGGTGGGTGATAAACGCGGCTCCCATTTGGCGCTATCAATGGAGCGTCTCGAGCAGTTAGTCGCCCAACACGCAGCCGAGAATTCGAAACTCGAAACTCAGAGCTCGAAACTGGTTCGTATCGGTTTATCAGCGACGCAGCGTCCAATCGAAGAGGTGGCGCGGTTTCTCGTCGGCACTGAGAACATAGCGGCTGATGGCACGCCGGACTGCACAGTCATCGACACCGGTCACGCACGGCGTCTCGATCTCGCGATTGAACTTCCCGAGTCGCCGCTGCAGGCGGTGATGTCCGGCGAGGTTTGGGAAGAAGTTTACGATCGGCTGGCGCAACTGATTCGCGAACACAAAACCACGCTTGTTTTCGTTAACACCCGGCGCCTGGCGGAACGTGTGTCTCGTCATCTGGGTGAACGACTTGGCGATGAAAACATTGCCGCGCATCACGGCAGTCTCGCTCGCGAGCAGCGCTTAGCCGCAGAGCAGCGTTTGAAAGCTGGAGAACTGAGCGCGCTCGTTGCGACCGCGTCGCTTGAGCTGGGTATCGACATCGGCGACGTCAATCTCGTTTGCCAGCTCGGCTCGACGCGTTCAATCGCCAGCTTCCTGCAGCGAGTCGGCCGCTCGAATCACACGGTCGCAGGCTTTCCCAAGGGCAGGATTTTTCCGTTGTCGCGCGATGAGCTGGTTGAGTGTGCCGCGATTGTCGATTCGGTTCGGCGGGGTGAACTCGATCGGCTGGAGCTGCCGGAACTGCCGCTCGACATTCTGGCCCAACAGATCGTCGCGGCTTCCGCGCCCGAAGAGTGGACTGAAGCGGACCTGTTTCAGATGGTGCGGCGCGCTTATCCCTATCGAAATCTGACACGCGAACAATTCGATTCGGTGGTACGCATGCTGGCCGAAGGGTTTTCAACCAAGCGCGGCA
>JBKPNP010000015.1:0-2728 GCA_046732775.1 Acidobacteriota bacterium | reverse complement strand
GTCAACGTAAACTTGCCATCGTCAGGCTTTCCCGTTTCGCCGCTGTAGCCACCGATGATATATCCGACATCGCCCTGGATAGCGTATGCGAACGCGCGCAGCGAAAGCGGGGCGCCGTTCTTCGTGTACAGTTTCTGAATTGCCGCCCGGCCTTTAACCGGCGCCTTGCCGTTCGGGAGTACGAAACCGTCGGTCGCGAAAAGTTCTGCAAGCGCCGCAGCATTGCCGGCCTGCCAGCTCCTTTCATAATCCGTCAGCACGCGCGCCAACTCGGGTGGCAAAGTCACGGAGGGTTGAATTTCTGCGACCGGCTCCCGTTTAGCGGCTGAGTCTCCGGGAATCTTCGTCGCTTGCCAATTAACCACCTGCCATTTGCCCGCTCGCTTCACAAACGTGCCGCTGTTCAGATAGTTCGTCACTTCGGTGTCCGCTTCATGAGTAGTCGTTGCCACCAGACGAAACGCGACAATAGCCGTATCGCCGTACTGCTGAATGCGAACATCTTCCCCGGTGAAAATCGTAACCGGATCGCCGGGCTTAGGTGCGGGAGCGGAGCGAACATCGCGCATGATTTCCGCCTTCACACGCCGCCGACCGTTTGAGCCGGTATAGATAACGTCGTCGGCCCAGAAGCGATCGTGCATGGCAACGTCGTTACGTGATGCGCCGGCGAGAAAATCATTCAACAACTTTGTCAGCTCCGCTGTATCGGAGGCGCTTTGCGCATTGACGGCGGCGGCCAGAATCAAACTGAACAGCAGCAAGCCACAACGCGTCACCGCTGTAGGAAAAAGTGTTTTCATCAGTGAGCTCCGTTCAAACGTTCCTGATAGTAATTGAGTAACGCGTTCGCCGTAATTTCGCGAGCGAACGCCTGCATCTTCCTTTGGGCCGCGGCTCCAATTTCCGCCAGCCCTGGATGGTTCCATGCATACAGGATTTTGTCAGCGAGGGCCTCAACGGTTGCAGCCGGACAAAGAAAACCAGTCTCTTCATCTTCGATAACTTCCGCCAACGTGGTATCCCTGATTCCAATTACCGCTTTTCCTAAAGCCATCGCTTCGAGACACGCGTTCGGCAGGTTATCAACGACCGAGGGCAACACGATTAGTTTCGCATTCGCGATGATCGGATAGAGCTGACTGTGTGGCAACGGATCCAAAACGTAGAGTCGTGAACCAAACTGCTTGCTCAAAGCCCGGGCGTGGGCAGCCATCGACGGAATCGATCTAGTGGCGACGTCGCGACCAATCAGCACCGCCCGCACGTTTGCATTAGCGGCTAATACTCGTTCGAGCGCCGGCGCCAGAATTTCAAATCCCTTGCGCCGCTCAAAACGCCCGAAGAACAGCAGGTATTCGAGGTTCTTAAAGTGCTTCTGGTATACGCTCTCATCGTGTGCTGCAGTTTCGAGATAGATTGGACTGCGAATCACGCGCGTGTCCTGCTTTCCGTATTTCTCACTAATGATCTTCTTGAGACCGTCACTTGGCGTAAACACGTGCGGACTCCGTCGAAATTGCAGACGCTCGAGTTGGCTCAGTAGTTTGAAATTGAGCGAACGTTCCTTTTCCGGATCGTGGAAAAACGGTTCTTCGGACGAGGCCCGCAACACATGCGGAACGCGCAGCAAGAGGATCGATAGCAACCCGCAATAGGAGTAGTTGGGAAACTGGACAATGTCGAAGGAGCGCTCTGCATGCAGCGCTCTAAGTTTGCGATAGACTTGTGTGCTCAAATTCAACGAGTAGAGGACGGTTGCCAGCCGGTGCGCCGAAGCGAGGTTGGCTGCGCGCCAGCCATTTCTCAGCATCACGCGATGCACGGTTACGCCGAGGTGCGTAAATTGTGATTCTTCAATTTGCGAGAGCGTGAGCACGTGTACATCGTGTCCCAGGGCGGCGAGAGCAACTGCAGTGCGGTGAAGGTAGTTTGCCAGGCCACCATCAAAATAGTGTTCCGTCACATACTCAGGCGTTGCGAATGCGATTCTCACGCGTCGGTCTTTCAGTGACTCCTGATGCGTTTAAGAGCTAAGCGATTCAACCAGCCATTTTCTCAAATCAGTCCTGAAGAGCAACAGAATTGCGATCGGTACGGCGGTTGAGACTGCGCCGCCGGCAGCAAGTTGCAAAAGCGGCGCGGTCACAAAGCGCAGGCAAAGATTTCCGGCTATCAGACCGGCAGCCGCCGCCGCCAGAATCCCGAGCGAGATGCGCAGGAGCTTGATTGAAATTCCCGGGATAATCCGGTTGAAAGCGACGACTCGGTTTAGACACGCGACTGCGTAAGCGATTAGCCCGGCCCATGCCACTCCTGTCAACCCCAGGGTTTTGATCAGTGGAAACATCGCGGCGAGAAATACCAGCGCTTCCACCAGCCTGCCGATGGTCATCTCCTTCGGACGGTTGGTGGCGAAGAAAACCGTCGAGATGATCTGAGCGAGCCCGCGCAGTGGAATGATCAAAGCCAGAATTCTTAAAACCGGCGCGGCTCCAGCCCAACGATTGCCGAACAGCACCAGCACAAGTTGGTCTGCCAGCAAGAACAACGGCAAAGCGGTCAACACCAGTAGCAGAGACGCAACTGCAAACACTTTGATAAACGCGCGTTCGAGCCGTTCGCGATGTTCCGCGGTGATCTCCGCATAGGCCGGAAACAGCACGGTGCTCAGCGCGAGGATCAGTACGCTGATAGGCGCGCTCGAAATGTTGAAGGCAAGGGAATA
>JBKPNP010000014.1:0-2391 GCA_046732775.1 Acidobacteriota bacterium | reverse complement strand
TTGAAATTCTTAAGCAGCCTCAATACCAGCCGATGAGCGTCGAGAGTCAGATCCTTGTGATTTGGGCTGCCAGCAATGGCTACTTAGACGAAGTAGCGATCGAGGATGCGCGGACTTTTGAAGCCGGACTACTCAAGTTCGTCGAGAATTCTCACCCCGGCCTGCTGGAAAAGATTCGCGAGAAGAAGAGTCTTACGGATGAAATCACCTCGGATCTCAAACAGCTGCTTGCGGATTTCAAAGAAACCTGGAGAGAGAGAACTGGCACGTTAACTGGCGTGGCGGCCACTGCGGCCGCGGTTTAAGCGGGAGTCTAGTTTACAAAAGCAAGCATGCCCAATCTTTTGGACATTCGCCGGCGTATTAAGTCGGTAAAGAACACTCAGCAAATCACCAAGGCCATGAAGATGGTCTCGGCGGCGAAGCTCAAACGCGCGCAGGATCGCGTCGTCACTGCTCGGCCGTTTGCGAACAAGATGACCGAGGTGCTGGCGGGTCTCGCAGAGCGCACCGACGACGATTTTCGCCACCCGTTGCTCGACGCGCGAGGCGATGATCGTTATCTGCTTGTACTTGTTACCGCTGATAAGGGTTTGTGTGGTGGGTTTAATACGAATCTCATTAAAGCCGCGCAGGCTTTCATTCGGGACCATCCCGGGAAACAGATAGAAATACTGGCCGTCGGCCGAAAAGGCCGAGACTTTTTCCGGCGTCGTGGCGCGAATTTGAGCGGGGAATATATAGGCGTTACCGGCAAGGGAAGGGTAGAGTTTTCGGAAGCACTGGAGATTGCACGCGACGTAATCAAGCGATTCACGGAGAACGAAGAAATCGACAAGGCGTTTCTGATTTATAACGAGTTCAAATCCGTCCTTCAACAGCGCGTGGTAACTGAACAGCTGCTCCCACTTGCACGAAGTACAGCTGGAAATGAGGCCGCTACGACCGACAAGGCTGTGAACCTCGTTGATTACCTCTACGAGCAGCCGCCTGCCGAGATATTTGCCCGTTTGTTACCTCGCCTGATCGAAACGCAGATATTCCGGGCGCTGCTTGAGTCCATCGCCTCGGAGCAGGGCGCGCGCATGACTGCGATGGACTCGGCGTCCAAGAATGCCCGTGAGTTGATCGACTCGCTGACGCTCAATATGAACCGGATCCGCCAGGCAGCTATCACAAATGAGATTATCGAGGTGGTCTCGGGCGCGGCTGCACAATAGGCTTGCGGTTAACAGTTGTAGGAAGGGAAGCGGCTCCGGGCGGCTTCCCTTTCTTCTTTTGAGGCACAAATGCTGACCCAATCCGTACTGCAGCGCGAACGGCTCTGGCGTTATGTTCCCCTTGGGCTTTGGATACTATTCATTTCGTTTGCCTCGACCTCAGAGTTTTCAGCAGTAAATACCTCCACCGTCCTGCGTCCGTTGGTGCTGTGGTTTGTACCGTCCCTCAATGAATCGCAACTTGCAACCGTCCATTTCCTGTTGCGGAAATTGGGACATTTCACTGAATATGCCGTACTCGCCTACCTTGCCCGGCGTGCCTTTATCTCGTCGTCACATGAGTTTCTGCGGCGCTACTGGTTTCAAGCCGCCGTCTTACTAATCGTCGTTTACGCGTTGCTTGACGAGTTTCATCAGAGCTTCGTGCCCACGCGGACGGCGTCCATCTATGACAGCGCTATCGATGCCGCGGGCGGCATAACCGTGCTAGTCATATTCAAACTTCTTCGCCGCGACTCGCGTGCCCAAACGACCTGAAAACCTGGGTAGTGACCTAATTTGAAATCCTCTGTGCCTGCTCCGTGTTCTCTGTGTCTCGGTGGTGAGTATTTGCCAAACTTTCATCACCACAGAGACACAGAGTTCACCGAGGTAGCACAGAGAAGAATTGAAATTAGGGCACTACCAAAACCTGAATACGCTTTCCTCGCAACCGTTCTTTGTGCAATTATTTCCTTTGGCAAAAATGGCTGCGCGAACTAAACAAAAGCGCGCGCCGTATTAACTGAGTGCGCGGTGAACGCCGCACAGAGGAGAAACTAATGGGAATTTTTGACGCGGTTCGCAACCAGTTTATTGAGGTGATCGAGTGGCTCGACGATTCGGGCAACACGCTGGTCTATCGCTTCCCGGTTCACGGTCAGGAGATCAAGAACGGGGCGAAGCTAACGGTTCGCGAATCGCAGGCTGCTGTCTTCGTTTATCAGGGTCAAATCGCCGACGTTTTTGGGCCTGGCCTTCACACAATCGATGGCGGAAATACGCCGATCCTGAGCAAACTCGGGGCGTGGATGCATGGCTTCAACTCGCCCTTTAAATCGGAAGTGTATTTCGTCAGCACGAAACAATTCACCGATCTTAAGTGGGGCACTTCAAATCCGGTGATGATGCG
>JBKPNP010000013.1:0-2605 GCA_046732775.1 Acidobacteriota bacterium | reverse complement strand
CGCGCGCTGCGAACCAAAACTCACGCTCGGCAGAGAGATGGTGCGCGGAGAGCCACTGCCGTTATCGACTGAAACTTTCAAAGATTGATAAGAAGCATTGATCGGGAAAGCTGCGGTCGGGTAACTGCCGGCAACCTGATCGAAAGGTCTGACGACGCCGGCTGAGGTGCTACTGAAATCTCGTGACGCGGAACGATTCGAGCCACGCGCCGTGGCGAGCTCGCTGTTAAAGCCTCGACGCTTCGCTGGCGCACCTGAGGATCCGGACTTCGAAATGCGGGCATCTTCAACGTTAGTCTTAGGTACCTGAGCGACGTCCTGCAGCGGTTCAGTTGGGCGTGTGATTTCCTTTGCTGGAACCGACGGTTGTGAGATTGGTTTCACCGCTACCGGTGCGGTAAGGGTTTGCGGTCTGAAGTTAATGAAGATCAGCCCGGCGACGACGAGCAGCATTGCCGCTACTGCCGCTGAACGGAAGCCCCACGACAGGTTTGTCAGTGAAAACGATGCACGGCGGCTTTTATCAACTTCCGCTAAGCGAGCGCGCAGCCGAAAATCAAAATCACCCGGCACTGAGATAGTGCCGAGATTTGAAACCAGTGAATGCAGCTCGTGTTGGCGGCGCGAAATATCGGCGCACCCCGCGCAATCACGAATGTGTGAAATCACATTGCTGCTAAAAAACTCAGCCGAGCCCGCTGACTCGATTTCACGTCTTATGTTTCCGCAGTTCATCTTCATATTGCACCTCAGAGATAGGCCGTCATTTTCTCGCGTAAAAACCCGCGTGCGCGGCTGATCCGCGATTTGACGGTGCCTTCACTCGTTTCCAGAATCCGCGAGATATCCTCGTAACTCTTCCCTTCAACGTCTCTTAAAATCAAGGGGGCTCGATACTTTTCCGGGAGAGTAGCAATCGCTCGCTGCACTGCATTGCGCCGTTCAGTGTCAACCAATTCGGTGTCGGGCAACGGCTTCTTATCCGGAGGATTGAACTCCTGCGGCTCCGCGCCGTCAGTTGATTGAAAGAAACCTGTCAAAGAAACTAACTTGCGGCGCTTTCGCTTGCGCAGCTCGCTAATCGCGAGGTTGGTCGCAATCCGGTAGATGTAAGTCGAAAACGCATACGTCGTTTGATACCGGTCCGCCGCTCGATAAACCCTGACAAATGTTTCCTGAGCCAAATCAACTGCCCCGTCATAGTCGTTAGTCATCCGGTAAATGTAATTCGTTATCGGGTTTCGGTAACGTCCCACCAGCTCCGCAAACGCGTCATGGTCGCCAATCCGCGTTGCCTCCAGCAGGGCGTGATCTGACGTCGAGTCAGGCACAACCTCACGCCGCACGGCTGCGGAAAAATTCATGTCAATCGTAGATAGTGTGTCCATCAGGGCAGGTAGGCTCTCACACCGCTGACGAGTTTCTCTTTTTGGGTCTTTCCGCAGTCTTGCGACCAGACGTCTAACTTGGAACAGTCAGTTGCGCCCATTATAACCCTGACGATGACCGCTCGCAGTGTTACACGTCCCAAAATCGAAGAGGTTCCGAAGAGTTGCGATTAATGAGGAGACTTTGACGGTGACGATACCGTAGAGACTTAGGCTTCAGGGCTTTTGAACAGGGCGTCGTCCAGGCGAACACCGTAGGTGACGTTCGCAACGCGAGTTTCCTGAACCTGCTTTCCGTCTTCCAACAGGATAGTGCGGTACGGAACAAGCGTTCCCTGGGCGTAACGGTAATCCATGAATTTCCGCGAGTACCTCAGCGGCTCGGTTCCGGCAGTCGCTGAATCGCCATATTCGAGCCAGAGGACGTGCAGGGTCTTAACGCTGATGAAGTATCGGGTCAGCTGCTTGTCCTTATCGATTACGTCGACGATGTAGAGATCCAGGCCTTTTTGCTTGTCCTTGCGCAGCGGCGCGAGTGTGGAACCGTTTTCCTTGTAACGCAGCAAAGCATCGAGGCTATGGTTATGTTGAGCGAGAAACGTGCTGGTCGCGTCCTGGCGAGGCGTAAAGGACGAACCGTTGATAAGTCCCCACAATTGCCCGCTACCGAAAATCAGCGAATATTCGAGCGTCGGCATTTTCTGGTCGAGACGAATCTTGTCTTTGTCCATGCTTTCGCCACGAACAAAGCGACGCTGGTAACTGGCCTCCTCGACCTTTCCAACCTCGCAAGTGGGTTTGCAGAGGCGACCGACTTCCACTCCATTACGGCGAATCTTAGCCAACAAATTCCGGCTGCCGTAAACGTAGATCGTGGATTCTGCCACCTGCTCCGAGGTGAAGTTTTTAGCGTCCTTGTCCGGCTTCAACACCGGCTGCTTTTCGGGCGATGGCACCGGCTCTTGTGCTGACACGCTCGAAAGACCAAACGCGAAACAACTAAGCAGCAGGGCGAGCAGAGTGGGGGTCATGAATAGGCGACGCAAGAAAATCTCCTGTCGAATTAACCTCGTTATTTTGCCGTAAAAGGGAGAAAGCTGTGACCGAGCGGGCGGATTGTAACATAACAGCCTCTAAAACTCGGTCAACCTGTGATTGATGCGAAATAGAGCGCAGTCAGATGCCTTTACGCCCTCATCGCAATGTCGCTCAAGTCG
>JBKPNP010000012.1:0-1066 GCA_046732775.1 Acidobacteriota bacterium | reverse complement strand
CGGTTATTTCGAAGTTCTTGCCGACCTGGAGCGGCTGCGTGCGGAGATAATAGATGGCAGACAACACATCCTGCACTTGACCTGCAAAAGCTGCTTCGGCGGTGCGTTTCGGACGTGACGGATTGTTAGGATCGCTTTCCGTCCATACCACTTTGCCGTTGCGATAGGTCGTTTCGCTTACGCGCGCGCGTTTGCCCTGCTCATCGATCTTTTTGGTCATCTGCACGGTGAACGAGCGTGGCTCCACGATCGACTCGATTTGTTCGCGAAATCGCAAGTTGAAAAGTTTGCTGAAAAATCCCTTGCTTGAAATATCCCCGGTCAGCTTTAGTACATAAGGAGATGCGACGGTTTGCTGGTTGAACGACGCCGGTACAATCCTGTCAGGGGCCGATTGTTTGGTTGCCGTGAAACGAAAGTCTGCGACGTCCACTTTCTTCAATAACGCTCTGGAAAACTCAGCTACGTAAACAAGTTCTTCCGTCGGTTCGAAGGGATGTGTTTCAACTTTGCTATTTGTCGCGACGGTCTGTGCTGAGGCCGGGTTGGTGACTGCGACGACTAAACCCGTTAAGAGAACGAGGACCGCCAGCAGGGAAGGGCCGATGAAGAAACTTTGTCGCGTCGATTTCATTTGATGAAGTACACCTTGAAAAAAAGAAGTCCCCACGCCGCCAACAATCCCAACGCTGCCCGATATTCTCGATATCGTAAATAGAGACTGCGATCGAATTCCGTCGCCTTCCGATCCGCTCGATAAGCCGTTAGACGCGGCAAGAACATCGGTACGGCTTGCGAGTATTCCTCAAAACTTTTGCCAAACAATTGCGCCAACGTCCCGGATTCGACGCGCATTACCGGTAAATAGATGCCAAGAAACAATGCCACGAAAGGGATCGCCAGCCACCACCTGCCGGAAGCGACAGTGAATCCGAGTCCCATGATGAAGCTTCCGAGGTAAAGAGGATTTCTGGTGTAGGCGTATGGGCCGGTAACGGCGAGCGCATCATTCTTTCGCAAATGACCTGAGGCCCACGCGCGAATCGCCAGACCAATCAATGAGATT
>JBKPNP010000011.1:0-2549 GCA_046732775.1 Acidobacteriota bacterium | reverse complement strand
GACAGCGGCTTAGCACGGCTGCTGCGCAAATCAGGTCTCGCCAAACTTCTTTCAAAGCGCATCGAGTTTGCGCTCGCATTGCTCGAGAGTTCGGCACCGGGCACGCGCGTAACGACAAGCAACGTGACTCAAACCCCGCGCGACGAATCTGATACAGACGTGATGCTGTTTGCTGGATGTGTTGGCAGCGGTCTGTTCCCACGAGTAAATGCCGCCACTGCGCGCGTGTTGAGGGTAAACGGATTCGCGGTGGACACTCCGTCAAAGCAGGTTTGCTGCGGCGCACTGCACGCACACGCCGGCGATCTCGAAGGCGCGCGACAACTCGCACGGCAAAACATCGCCGCGTTTGCGGCCGATGAAACACCGATAGTCACAAATGCCGGCGGCTGCGGCGCCATGCTCGCTTCGTACGGACATCTGCTCGCGAACGACGCGGAATTGGCGGGACAGTCGCAGCAGTTTAGTGCGCGGGTACGCGACGTTAGTCAGCAGTTGGAGACGATAACGATCGAAGAGGCGTCAGGAACGAAGGAAGCTGTCACTTACGATGCCTCGTGTCACTTGTTGTATGGACAGCACGCTGGTGAGGCGCCCTTAAGAATGCTTGGCGGGAGTGGTCACTTGAACTTCAAGCGGCTCGAAGGATCAGAGAGATGTTGCGGCGGCGCGGGAATTTACAACTTGATGGAAGCCGACCTGTCGTCACAGGTTCTCAGCGAGAAACTCGCAAACATTCGCGCCACCGGAGCAAGAGTGTTGGCGACCGGTAATCCCGGTTGCCAGATGCAAATTGGCGCCGGCGCTCTGCTCGCCGGAATGGATTTGCGCACGTGTCATCCGGTCGAATTGCTGGATGAGGCATACGCCCGCGCCGGGAAGTACGATTTAAAAGTGATGAGTAATGAGTGATGAGTGATGAGTATCGAGTGATGAGTGACTCGACGGGTTCCGCGATTCTTACTCATTACTCATCACTCATCACTCATCACTCATCACTCATTACTCATCACTCATCACTCATTACTTGGCTCTCGTCTTTCCCCCGATCATGGTGAACGCGACCTCGCGATTGCTATCGAGCGCAACTAAGTCAGCACGCATCCCTTCTGCAATCGAACCGCAGTCAGCGGACAGTCCCAGCAGGCGGGCAGGGTTTGTGGCCGCCATGCGCGCCACCTCGGTTTCCGCTGAACCGAGCGAAAGCATCAGCCGCACAGCCTCCAACATCGTAATTACCGAACCGGCAATGGAGCCGCGCGCATTCGCGGTGCGGCCGTTAGTGACGGTAATCGTTTCTCCCCAGATTTCGTAACTGCCGTCGCCACGGCCCGTGGCCGCCACCGCATCACTGATCAGGCATAACCGTTCGGCGGTTTTCACTTTCAACAACAAGCGCAGCATTTTCGGATCGAGATGGACACCGTCGGCAATCAGATCGCAGGTGACGTCGTCACGCAATAGTCCCCAGCCCACCGGCCCCGGCGAGCGATGATGTAACTGCGGCATCGCGTTCATGAAATGCGTCATGTGCCTAGCGCCGGCTGCATAGGCGTCATTTAAAACTGGGGTGCTCGCGCGCGTGTGACCAATGGAGACAATCCAACCGCGGCGGGTTAGCTCGCGAATCAACTCAACGCCACCTTCGACCTCCGGTGCAACCGTGATCATGTGCTTCGCGCTCGACTGCCTTAGCTGCGGCAGATCGGCGAGGTCGCTCGGGGTTTTGTAAGACCGAAAATATTCAGTGCGTAAGGCGCCACACTGGTGTGAATTTACGAACGGGCCTTCGTAGTGAACGCCGAGAATGCGAGCGCCGCCTTCTGCTCGAGAGGCCTCTGCGATAGCACTTATCGCACTCGCGTAATCAGCTGAGGACGCCGGAACAAACGTTGGCAGCCAACCGGTAACGCCGCGGGTCGCCAGGAATTTCGAGACTGAACTCAGTTCGGCGGGCGTTGCCGCCATGGTGTCGACGCCGACCGCGCCGTGAATATGGACATCGATGAAGCCTGGAAAAATTGTCAGGCGGCTCGCATCAATTTGGTTAGCGCCTTCTACGGCTTGGCCGTCTTCGCCAATCTTGGCGATACGGTCGCCGGCGATGACCAGGCTGCCATCCTCGATGATCCTGTCAGGAAGTATCAGCCGGGCATTTCGCAATAATGTGGTGGAAGAGTTTTCGTTCAAGGATTGACGCTGCCTTAAGGCCCCTTTGAGCAGCTGCTTTCAGCGAAGCCGAATTGTAACACCGGGCGAGGGGCTTCTGGGATGCGGAACAAAATGAATGCCCGCGACCTGATAAGCGTCGCGGGCATCCCCGAGTATCCGAGCTGTGGGCCGTTTAGAAAATAAATTTCGCGCCGAGCTGAATCGTACGCGGGTCGCGCACCGCGGTCACCGTTCCGTTAGTTGCCAGGGTAACGTTCGTGCCGATGGTGCGGAAGTTAGTGTGGTTCAAAACATTGAAGGCTTCAGCACGGAGTTGCAAGCGCCGCTCCTCGCCGAACCTGATGTTCTTAGTCATAGTGAAATCCACACGTGCGGTG
>JBKPNP010000010.1:0-5277 GCA_046732775.1 Acidobacteriota bacterium | reverse complement strand
CTCGCTCGGCGCGAATCGCAGTCTCTAATCCAAACTTGGGCGAGCTCAGCGCGTAAGCGGCAAAGCCGAGACCGAGCGCAATCAACAAAGCGAGCGCGAGCGCCGCGAGGATCGCCAGGAACGTCACTACGCGATTCACCTTCGCTTTCGAAGTACGTAGCGAGTTACGAAACAATGACCACTTGAGCCAGACGAGCGTTAACAGTTGGGACATAAGCGAAGACTTTGGCGACCGACGCGTTACTGTCAGAGCGCCGGGTTACAGCGATTTGCAGGCCCGAAGTGCCGTTAGTTAATAGCCAGGCCCGTAAGGGCGTGGGAAGAAAAATAGCCAATCGGATGGAGCGCCGAAGGTGCGACAGTCCAACGTTTCGGCTGAAAGTATAATGGAGTTCGACTGCCGCACCTTCGGCGCTCTGTCATTAATTACGGCTCTAGTCCACGCCCTCACGGGCGTGGCTATTGACCGACGGCTCTACGGGCCTGCGATCGACTTTTGTACCTGAACCTTCATGACCAGCAAAGCCTACGTCAGTCTCGGTTCAAATCTTGGCGATCGTGCCGGGAACCTGCTGCTCGGAATTCGCGGCATGCTTGAGGCCGAGTTCGTCGTCACTCGTCTTTCGCAAATCTATGAAACCGAACCAGTGGACACGTTTCCTCAGCCGTTATTTCTCAACATGGTCGCCGAGCTCTCGGTTAGTGATCTGTCGGCTGATGATGCTTTGGGCCGCTTACTGGAAATCGAAGCAGCGCTGGGGCGCACACGCGAACTCGCGAAAGCCCCGCGCACAATCGATCTTGATTTGCTCTTCTGTGGCGATAAGACAAGCGACACTTCAAGGCTGCAGTTACCGCACCCACGTCTGCACCAGCGGCGGTTCGTGCTGGTCCCGCTGGTTGAACTTGCATCCGGTTTGGTTCACCCAATACTCAACAAGACCGTGGCCGAATTGCTCGAAACCGTTTCCGACCAGTCCCGAGTCGAATTATGGAAACCGTAGTATCTCCGAGTCCTCTGTGCATCTGTGGTGGAATATCTCGGCAAAATGCTCACCACAAAGACACGGAGAACATAGAGACTCAAATTGGGTTTGTGGCCCGTGCGGCCACATTTGCCCATTTTCCCCGATTTGCCGTTATAATGCCCGCCACTTGCGAAACACCCGCACAAATTTCCAATCGTTTGATTCCAAACGCAGATTGAATCTTGCGTTCCGGCTGTTACTGATAACTTTGGCCTGCGCCACCACGCGGGCTGTTTAAGTATTTGATTGGCAGCGCCAAAGCGCGGCCAATGAGGTGAAATATGCCCTATCTCAAACCTGAACGCCCGGAAAAAGTAAACGCTCCTTCGCTTAAGACGAGTAAGCAGCGTGGCGAGCGCCTCGTTTGTTTGACCGCCTACGACTTTCCCACCGCCCGCATCGTTGATGAAGCAGGTATCGACATCATTCTGGTGGGCGACAGTCTGGGAAATGTGGTGCTCGGTTACGGCAACACCGTGCCGGTAACGCTCGACGAGATTCTGATTCACTTGAAGGCAGTAAGACGCGCGGTTCAGCGCGCGTTGCTGGTGGCCGACATGCCTTATGGTTCGTTCCATACGGGCGCTGACGATGCCGTCAGGAACGCGCTGCGGTTAGTAAAGGAAGGCGGCGCTGAAGCGGTCAAGCTCGAGGGTGGCCACAAACGCGTGCAACTCGTTAAGCGTTTAGTTGATGAAGAAATTGCGGTGATGGGCCACATCGGTTTGACGCCGCAGTCGATCAACAAGCTCGGCGCGTATCGGGTTCAGGGCAAGACAGCCTCGGCAGCGCGACAGTTGCTTGACGACGCGCGTGCTCTGGAAGATGCGGGCGCGTTTGCGATCGTACTTGAAGTCGTGCCGCGCGAGATCGCCAGTATGATTACGGAAGCCGTCAGCATTCCCACGATCGGGATCGGCGCGGGCGCCGGTTGCGACATCCAGGTGCTCGTATTGCATGACATGCTCGGTTTGTCGTTCGGCAAACTCGCACGCTTTGTGCGCCCATACGCGAATCTTCATGAAGTGATTACTGACGCCGTCACGCGCTACGCTGACGACGTACGCAGTGGCGTCTATCCTTCGGAAGATGAGTCGTACGCACTGCCGACGGAAGCGGCCGCTGAGATGAAGATCGAGAAGGCTGCGGATCGAACGACCGTGAAATCGGAATCATAAACAGTTCGACTGCCCGTGTTTGCGGTTTTCGTTTAGAGTCTGCTGCCATTTACGATTCACAATCTATGGAAATCATCAATCGCCGCCAGCGCATGACCTCCGTTGCGCGCAAACTGCGGCGCGAACAGGATCGGACAATTGGATTAGTGCCCACGATGGGAGCCCTTCACGAAGGCCACCTCAGCCTCGTGCGGGAGGCGCGTCGCATGTGCGACAAAGTTATTGTCTCCGTTTTCGTGAACCCCACGCAGTTTGGCCCGGCGGAAGATTTCGAACATTACCCTCGCGACCTGACTAAAGACACCGCACTGCTTACCGATTACAA
Organism: Acidobacteriota bacterium; assembly: GCA_046732775.1. Classification (GTDB taxonomy): domain Bacteria; phylum Acidobacteriota; class Blastocatellia; order Pyrinomonadales; family Pyrinomonadaceae; genus PSRF01. The sequence continues at coordinate 2,746 of JBKPNP010000010.1, read as the reverse complement.
CGTCGACTACATTTTTGCGCCGAGTCCGGAAGAAATTTACCCGCGCGATTTCTCTACCTATGTGAACGTGGGCGGTTTGTCGAAGTTACTGGAAGGCGAGTCGCGACCAGGCCACTTCCGCGGTGTCGCCACCGTAGTTGCGATCCTGCTTAACACCGTGCGTCCCGATTTTGCGTTCTTTGGGCAGAAAGACGCGCAGCAGGCTGTCATCATTAAACGGATGGTGAGAGACCTCGCGTTTGATACTGAGATCGTAGTCCTACCGACGGTTCGCGAAGATTCAGGGCTGGCGATTTCTTCGCGCAATTTATATCTGGACGCCGAGGAGCAGCGGTCGGCGGCGGTCATACATCGGGCGTTGAAGCAGGCCAAGGAGGCGTTCAAGAAAGGCGAACGACATCCTGGCAGGCTCGCCGACGTCGTAAGAACTACGATCGAAACTGAACCGCGCGTGCGCGTCGATTATGTCAGCGTCGTCGATGCAGAAACTCTCGAGAAGCTCGACCGCGTGGATGATCGGGCGACGTTGGTTGCAGTTGCTGCTTACGTCGGCAAGACCCGTTTGATCGATAATATCGTTATTAATAAAGTCAAGAAGGACGGATCAATCACCCTGAGTTAACCTCGCCCACTGCGGTTTCCTCCCTCGTTTGCTAAACTCCCAGTATTGGACTTATGCCGGATTCGTTAAAGCAAAAGACCCAAATTGTGTTCACGCTGAACGGCGAACAGACTGAAGTTGCGTTTGCGCCGCACAAGACACTGCTCGAGGTGGTGCGCGAAGATCTCGGTCTGATGGGTACGAAGCACGGTTGCGAGCTGGGAGAGTGTGGCACCTGCACTGTGCTCGTAAACGGGCGCTCGATTCTGTCGTGCCTGATGCTCGGGCTGGACGCTGAAGGCCAGGACGTCAAGACGATTGAAGGTATGGCTGACGGCGCTGAGCTCCATCCGTTGCAGCATACGTTTGCCGATCTGGGCGCCGCGCAGTGTGGTTATTGTTCGCCAGGCTTTTTGCTGGTGGCTGAGGAACTATTGAAGAAAGACCCGAATCCGTCGCGCGAAGTAATCAAGGAAGCATTGTCGGGAAATCTTTGCCGTTGCACGGGCTACATTAAGATTTACGAAGCCGTGGAACTGGCGGCGGCGCGTATGCGCGGCGAAGAGATGGAGCTGCCGCGCGAAAGCGTTTACGGGCTCGAGTAGTGTTGCGTCTGGAAACAGAGTGTGACTGAGAAACGAACTCCAAAGAATTTGAATGTAGTCGGGAAACCTTTTCGCAAGGTCGACGCGCGGGCGAAGTGTACCGGGCAAACGAAATTTGCGGACGACATCGTGCTGCCGCGTATGTTGTTCTGCAAAATCCTCCGCAGTCACCTTCCCCATGCTCTGATTAAAAATATCGACACTTCGAAGGCCGCCGCCTTGCCCGGAGTGGTTGCGATTATAACCGGCAAGGACTTGCCGGTTTCGTATGGCATTCTGCCGGTCAGCCAGGACGAACACGCGCTCTGCATTGATCGCGTCCGTTTCATCGGCGACCCGGTGGCTGCGGTAGCAGCGATCGACGAAGACGTGGCCTTCGATGCCATGAACCTGATCGAAGTGGAATACGAACCGCTGCAGACAGTGGCTTCGATCGAAGACGCGATTCTGATCGACGAACCTCGCATTCACGACTACGGCGACGAGGGCAACATACACAAGAAAGTTTCCCTCGAATTCGGCAATGTCGAAGATGGTTTCGCCCTGGCCGATCTCGTGCGTGAAGATATTTTCTTCTACGAAGGCAACACGCATCTGCCGATGGAGCAACACGCAGCCGTCGGCAATTTCGATCCCGACCAGAAACTGACGCTTTGGAGTTCCACGCAAACGCCCCACTACGTTCATCGCGCCCTGGCGAAAGTTTTAGAGTTGCCGGCAAGTCATGTTCGCGTCATTGCGACGCCGAACGGCGGTGGCTTCGGTGGCAAGAGCGATCCGTTCAATCACGAAGTTATCGTCAGCAAGCTGTCGATGATGACGGGGCGGCCGGTGAAAGTAACGCTGACGCGCGAGGAAGTTTTCTATTGCCATCGCGGACGTCATCCAGTGTTGATGCGCATCAAGACAGGGGTCAAAAAAGATGGCGCCATCACCGGAATGCATTTTCAGTCGTTCCTTGATGGCGGCGCCTATGGCAGCTACGGCGTGGCCAGCACGTTTTACACGGGCGCGCTGCAGACCGTCACTTACGACGTGCCGCGCTACAAATTCCAGGGATTGCGCACGTTTACTAATAAGCCTCCGTGTGGACCTAAGCGCGGCCACGGCACGCCGCAGCCCCGGTTTGGTTTAGAAGTTCAGCTCGACAAAATTGCTGAACAGCTAAAGCTGGATCCGGCCGCCATGCGACGCGCGAATTTGGTGAAGCCGGATAGTTTGACGGCGAATTATTTGCGCATCGGCAGCATGGGACTGGGCGAGTGCATCGACAAGATCGTCGAAGGTTCCGACTGGGCGAACAAGTTTTCGGGTTGGAACCAGCAGGATAGAAAACTGCCGTACGGAAAAGGGATTGGCATCGCGTGCAGTTCCTACATCTGCGGCGCCGGTTTACCGATTTACTGGAACAACATGCCGCAGTCAGGTGTGCAGCTGAGACTGGATCGGCAGGGTGGCGTCTGCGTGATGTGCGGCTCGACTGATATCGGCCAAGGTTCTGATTCAATTCTTGCGTATATAGTCGCTGAAATACTCGGTA
>JBKPNP010000009.1:0-5489 GCA_046732775.1 Acidobacteriota bacterium | reverse complement strand
GAATCTTTTTGAAGAAGTCGAGCAACGTCGCGCGCTTCTCAATTGAGACGCTCGGCAGGCTACGAATTCGCACTCTGGTGTTAGCTACAGAGTTTGGCAGCGACGTTACCTGCGATCGCGCCAGAAAGTTAAAGCTGAACTCATTCAGATCCTTGTTGACGAAAACCTGCGAACGCTCTTCCGGCGAAATCACCTGCTGGATACTGTCAGAAAACACCTGACGATAGGCGAGGTTCGAAGTGACGTTGACGTCGGCGGCGGCAATGAAGCCGTTGGGAAAGTAATGAACGCCCTCGACGTAAAGACTTGAACCTCCCTGATCCGGGTGGTCTGCGTCAGCTTTGTGTCCCAGGGTGCGATCCTTAACGATATAAAAACCGGCGTTGAAAAAAGAACGAGAGTTGGCTCGGGTGCGCAAGTCGGCGCCGAAGCCGAAGCCGCGCGCGGTGTAAATATCGTTTCGCACGGTGACGTCTGCAGAGCGGCCGAGCGTTTGGTAGTAGCCGTTCGAAAGGCGAAACCCCTTCTTGCCCGAACCGCCAAACGTCGGCGTCAGAAATCCTGAGGCACGATCTTTGGGCTTGATCGAAATCGACGCGTAGGGCAAATAAAAAATCGGCACGCCTTTGACGCGCAGGTTAGGGGACGAAATGCGGACCCGATCTCCCGTTTTGATCTTGATCTTCTTGGAATGGAAGCTCCACTTCGGCACGTCTTCGTCGCAGGCGGTGACCTGAACGTTGGTGGCGATGATCGTGTCGAGACTGACTTTGTCGACGCGGTCAGCCGTAAAGTACATCCGCGTCCCGTCCTGAGTTTGATTGGTAAAGCCGGTGGAGTTGAGGAAGTAGCCCGTCTTGGTGCGATAGTTCCATTCCGCCGAGCTGCCGGTGATGCGCTGCTGATCGCCCTGGTCAAAAACAACGTTGCCTTCAGCGAGGACTTTGTTGGTCGCTTCGTAGACTGTGACTTTGTCTGCCTGCAAGCGGTAAGTGCCGATGCGCGCGTCGACGTTTCCTTCGTAGACAAAGACGCGAGCGTTCTCCGGTCCCGAAACCGTTTGCGTGCCGGCATCGACCTTCAATACGTCAGTCGCCTCGCCCGGCTGCTGCGCGGTGGGCGCACGCTGTCTTACCGGCTGATCCTGCGACAACGGATTAACGTTGGGCGTGTCGGTCATCGGGTTCGTAACTTTGCGATCGACGGGATTGGTTTGCTGGGCGCGCGCCGATAAGGCAGACGAAACGAACAAGGCCAGCAGCAGGCCGGCGCAGACGAGAACAGACTTATGACTATAAGGGGACGCGACGCGCAAAAAAGGTGACGACCTCCACAAACGTAGCGGGCGAGCGACTACTCAAATGGGAAAAGCGCGCCCCGGTTTTTGGAACGCGGGAATGCTAACACGAACAGTGGGCAGTGGGCAGTGGGCGGTGAGCGGAAGCTGGAGCGCGCTTCCACCCACTGCACACTGCCCACTGCCCACTGTTATCATTCGCCGCCATGCAGAAGCACCGTTTAATGATCGTGGCCGGCGAAGCGTCGGGAGACGCCCATGCTGCCTCACTCGTTAAAGCGTTGCGCACCGCCGCACCTGGAACAGAACTCAACTTCTTTGGTGCGACTGGCCCACTGATGCGCGCGGCCGGCGTTGAATCCGTGGTGCACGCCGATGAACTGGGCATTGTTGGTTTGCTCGAAATTGGCAGAGCCCTGCCGAAGTTTTGGAATGCGTACAAAAGCCTTAAGAGGGCCGCGCTCGACCAAAAACCCGACGCAGTCATCCTCGTAGATTGGCCCGACTTCAACCTGAAGCTGGCGCGGGCGCTTCATCGCCGCGGCCTCAAAGTTATCTATTACATCAGCCCGCAGCTTTGGGCCTGGCGTTCGTATCGCGCGCGCAGCATCGAGCGCGACGTCGATGTGCTCATCTCGATTCTTCCGTTTGAACAGGACTGGTATGCGGAGCGCGGCATCAATAACGTTGAGTTCGTAGGGCATCCGCTGGCCGGCGAGGTGCACGCGCGCGCGGATCGCGCGACGTTTTGCCGCGAGCTGAAACTCGAGCCCGACGCGACAATCATCTCGCTCTTGCCCGGCAGCCGGCGCAAGGAGGTTGAACGAATTTTGCCGCCGATGTTGGAAGCGGCCGCGCTCATCTCCGCTCGCTTGCCTGATACGCAATTCATCGTCGTAGTCGCTCCCGGCCGTAGCTCCGATGAGATTCGGCAGATCGTGCGCAGGCAACGCGCGACTCCTGAGCCGCTTCCGCCGCGAGTTCATATTGTTGCCGGCCAATCGCGCGAAGCGCTTGCCGCGTCAGACGCTGCCGCAATTGCCAGCGGCACTGCGACTCTCGAAGCAGCGTTGCTCAACACGCCGATGGTCGTCGTCTACAAGGAATCCTGGTTGAACTGGAATATTCTCGGACGGCTTATCAACGTCGATCACTACGGGCTCGTCAATCTCGTGGCGGGCGAACGCGTGGCTACCGAGCTGATGCAGGACGAGCTGAACGGTGAACGACTGGCAGAAGAGTTGTTATCACTCCTGCAGAAGCAACGAAATTACGATGTGAGAAAACGTTTACGAGAAGTCGTGAATCAACTCGGTGAAGACGGCGCTTCCACGCGCGCTGCCGAAACGATTTTGGAGTGCCTGGGATAGGAACGATCTCGGATTCCATTGCGCATCGGAGATTGCATTGCGCATCGGAGATCCGCAGAGAAGGTAGCCAGAGGTGAAACCTCTGGATTGCGGTTCGATTTCAATTCGCGCACCGGATGTACGCACAGAAGTCTCCGCGCGCCTTCAGCGCGCCAATTGATCTGCCGTTCCAGCCCAGACGTTTCACGTCTGGCTACCTTCTTTAGCGCCGCTGCCGCGGCGAAACGCATCCTGATCCTGTTTCAGTTCCGCTAGTCGCTGATTGAGAAATCCACGTTTTGCAACACGCTGGCTCCCGACTGCGGATCGATGGCAGAAAGTTCCAGCACGTACGAACCGGCGTTCAGTTCTTTCAAATCGACCTCGCCCGATATGGGAACGCCGTTGTCAGTCATCTCGATAAGGGAAACTGAACGCAGCGGTAAAACCTTGACTGGTTGACCGTCTCTAAGAATCCGTACCTGAACCCGCACTTCGCCTTTTGAAACAAAAGCTTGGTAGCGTAACCAGGAAGCACGCTCGAAGCGGCGAGTGACGTTGATCTGAACCTTGTCATTGACCGCGGCATTCTCATTTCGTTTGCCGATGAAGATGCTGCTCAACGTTAACGCCCCCGACGACGCAGGGATTTCGAGCCACTGCATCGCGCTGCCTGTCCTCCCGCTTTCCTGGTCGCGCACCGCCACGCGCACCTGATAGAGACCGGCTGGGAGACGTAATTCCTGATTCCAGAGCACAACGTATTGGCCGGTGCGCATAACGTCGGCGGGACTCACCGTGAGTTTCTGTTTGAAGCTGGACAGCGAACCGCGATCGTCAAGTGCGATTCCGATCACGTCCAGTTCATTTTTAATTGAACCTTCCGGTAGCGCTGACAGATCGATCTGCATGGCTGCCTTCAACGTCGGCCCTTTGTCTCGAGAGTTTACGTAGCCGACTGACAGCGAAATCGGCAGGGCGGTGACCGGATAGAGCGACCCGAGCGCCGCCAGCAGCTGCGCGTCTGGCGATTGGAGTTTCGTATCTGGAAAACCTGCCTTCGATTCGTTCAGGTTAACGAAGCCGCGACGCAGTCGCACTTTCAAATCCGGCCGGCCTTTGATGCTTACTGTGAATCGTGTTTTACCTTTGTGAGCTTCGTCGCGCGCGGGCCGCCACGCGAGCAGGTAATAGTTCGACGATTCGGTCAGCCCCTGGCGAAAGCCGTCGGCAAATGAGTTCGAACCGAGAAAAGCGCGGCCGCCGGTGTCTTCGGCGAGTGTGTGCAGCGACTCCTGTGTGGCCTGGCCCTCCGCAAAGACGTTGCGCGAAACGTGGCCGGTAAAGTCCGGGTAAGGATTCTGACTGGCATCGGTGTAGATGTTCGCAAACGTGCCGCGGGCATCCATCGTGTAGATCACGGCGCCGACATCGGCGGCGGCTTTGGTTATTCGATGTAGACGTTCAAAGACGCTCGACGCACGCGCATCGGCAACAAATCCGCCCGAGATAAAGAAGACGATCTTGCGTCCCGGCAACGGCGACGACGAGCGCAGCAAACGTTCAAACACCATCAAAGTATCGGAAGTGGCGGCGCGCGACTGCGCCTCGATCTGCGCCACACGATTTCTCACCATGTTCATCGCTGTCAGCGGATCGCTTTGAAACTCTGCCGCGGTCGCCTCGACGAGGTAATGAAACAACTCGCGGTTGTGCGCGTGTGCGACCTGGTCTGCGTCGTAATCACTGATTGGGACTTTGCCGGCGTAAGTCTCAGTCCTGCGCTTATCTGTCAGGCGCGAGATCGCTTCGCGCAAGACCGCTTTGTTCGCAGTCAACTGTTGCAAGAACCCAACTCTGCCACTCGGCGAAACGATCGCTACGAGATCGTTGGGCAACATTTCGTGGTCGATAAACTGCGACAACGCCTGTCTCGTGCGCGTGACATTTTCGAGTGTCAGGTGTTCGTCATCTACAAAGAAAAAGACTACGCGTCCACGCTCAACTGGAGCTGGCCGCGTTGGCTTAACTTCACTCTGTGCTGGTGTGCTTTGACGCCGGGCGGCGGCAAGTTGTTTTTGTTCCGCGATGCTGCCGGCAGCTACGCGTTCAAAAAAAACAATCGGCTGCCGCTTGCCATCGACAAAAAGTTCAAACTCATCGGCGTTGAGGTTAGGGACGAAGTGGTTTTGCTTATCAACTACGGTGACGTCCGATTGCACCAGCTCGGTGGCTGTCCGTATCACATCGTCAACCTGATCTGGCTGGCGTCGCTGTCTCTTGTCCTGGCCGAACGCCGTGAGGGATGTACCCACGAGGGCGACCAGCACGCTGAGTTTCAGTAGTTGAGAGTGACCGCGCTTCATTACTTGGACAGACCGGGTGTGATTTTGAATGTAAACGGGATCGGAGCGTCAACCCTCAGATGCGGCGATCTGTGCGGGAGATCGCCCGGTCTTTTTTTTCAGGGGATCGTGCAATCCTTTCAACCTTCCTCGGAGGATTCAATTTAGGAAGTCCCGCAGTTGGGAAGGGGGCTTGCCCTCGCTCAGGTTGAATGGCACCCGATCTTGGCGGGGGCAAGCCACCCTTCCCGACCGGAGACATTGACACTTGAATCCGAACGTCAGTTTGTTGAAGGGAGGTTCGCATGTTACTCATGAGGTTGGATCCTTGCTGAGCTCGTCCAGCTGCTCTCTTAACTTCTTAAGCTCTTCACGCATTTGCGGCACGCGCGCGAGGTGGGCGTTCAGCCGTTTGTATTCGTCGAGCGGTTGGATCGGAATTCCCCACCACACGCCGGGCCGCACAATTTTTCCTGGCAGCACGCCGGCCTTTGAACC
>JBKPNP010000008.1:0-4876 GCA_046732775.1 Acidobacteriota bacterium | reverse complement strand
TAATTGCGCAAGGCGATCACATGCCCGTGCATCTCGGTTCGATGCCCATGGCCGTAGCCTCCGCTTTGCGCGAAGTAAAACTTCAGCCGGGCGACGTTGTGGCCCTTAACGATCCCTTTGCCGGCGGCACACATTTACCAGATGTGACTCTCGTGACGGGAGTCTGGGATCAAAAACAAGGGTCACGGGTAAAGGGAAAGGGGGAAAGGATAAAGAAGGACCGGCCCGTGTCGGCACACCTTCCTCCTCCCCCCTTACCCTTTACCCCGCTTTTCTATGTTGCCAATCGCGCGCACCACGCCGACATCGGTGGCGCGACGCCCGGTTCGATGGGCATGTCAACCGACATCTACGGCGAAGGCTTGTGCATTCCGCCCGTGCGTCTGGTGAGGAATGGCCAACTCGATAGTGATGTCATGCGTTTGATACTCGCAAACGTGCGCAGTCAGTCTGAACGGCGTGGAGATTTTCAGGCGCAGATTGGTTCACTAAAAACTGGCGCAACGCGTCTGCTGGAAATCGTGGCGCGGCGGGGCGAACGGGAGTCGGCAGAGTATGCGGCGCACCTGATCGAATACTCCGGCCGGCTGATGCGTAATGCAATCGGCGCAATCCCCGATGGCAGCTATCACGCCGAAGATGCTCTTGACGACGACGGCATAACGAAAACGCCGGTACCGATCCACGTCAAAATTTCGGTCAAAGGCGAAAAGGCTTTAATTGATTTCAGCGGCAGCGCAGCGCAAGTTGCGGGTCCCATCAACGCAGTTGAAGCGATTACGCTGTCCGCAGTGTCTTACGTATTTCGTTGTTTGCTTCCGGGCGACGCGCCTGCGAGTGCCGGCCTGATGGCGCCGATTGAAGTTAACGCGCCCTCGGGAACGGTTGTAAACGCAGTACATCCCGCATCGGTTGCCGGGGGAAACGTCGAGACTTCACAGCGTCTGGTGGACGTGTTGTTCAAGGCTTTGGCGCAGGCAGTGCCGGACAAGATTCCGGCGGCGAGCCAGGGCACGATGAACAATCTCACCATGGGCGGCATCGATCCGCGAACCGGCGCTGAGTTTTCTTATTACGAGACGGTGGCCGGCGGCATGGGTGCGCGCCCCGGCGCTGATGGAATTAGCGCGGTGCACACGCACATGACGAACAGCCTCAACACGCCCGCTGAAGCGCTCGAGTATGCTTATCCGTTACGTGTACGCGAATACCGAGTCAGAAAAAGATCAGGCGGAGCCGGAAAACAAAAAGGCGGTGACGGGGTCATTCGTGACATTGAAACACTGGGACCGGCACACATGTCGCTGCTGTCTGATCGACGCACGCGCGGACCTTACGGTTTGGCAGGCGGGGGCGAAGGCAAGCCGGGCAAAGCGGCGATCATTCGCCGCAGCCGCGTGATTAAGATCGGGTCCAAAGGGAGTTGGGAACTGGAGGCGGGCGATCGCGTACGCATCGAAACCCCCGGCGGCGGCGGATGGGGCAAAGCGAAATAGCGCTCGCCTAGCCAGGAGCCTGCGAAGCAGGCGAGCAGCGTAAAGCCTGGGGCGTAAGCCCCAGGACTCAGCATCCGAAATAATCAGGAGCCCGTGGAACGGGCGAACGACGACTTACAAATACCGGTCATCGAATTCAATCTCGTTCTCTCGCAAAAACTGAATAGATTCGTCTCGAAAACTCAGGCGTTGGTGATGGCGTTGCTGCTCAGCAACGTATTTACGTACTTGAGTGACATGCGACTGACTCACAGAAAACGCTCCATATCCTCGTTGCCATGAAAAGTCTTTCACATCCGGAAAGACATCGTGCATCCATCCGCTGGCATTGGCTTTCAAGTCACGTAGTACATCAGCTAAGGCGCGTTGTGGTCCGAGCTTAGCGAGCACATGGACGTGGTCGGCCATTCCATTTATGCCCAATGAAATTCCATTCGTGCGACGAATTATTCCACCTATATAGTCATAAAGACGCGGTTGATGTTCGCGGGTTATGAGGGGCCGTCGTTCTTTCGTAGAAAAGACTATGTGGTAAACAAGATTTGTAAATGATTCTGGCACGTCTGGTGAACCCTGTCGCGCGTTGTCACGCGCTCAAACATCACGCTGACAACTAACCTGGGGCTCACGCCCCAGGCTTTACGCGCTTCGCCCGCTTCGCGGGCTAGAGTCTGAACTTTGAACGTTAGTTTGTGACAAGCGGTTGAGGCAATAGCGTGAGGCGAAGCTTCGTTAATCGCTCAATGCAAAGAAATTGGTATGGTCGTCTGGCTGGCGAGTCTGGGGAACGGTGCTAATCGCTTATCACGTCGTCAGTCGCCGGTAAATCGCGGGCATCCGTTCCGGCAGCGAAAGCACGTCGTCGATAATCGTGTAGCCCACCTCGCCGTATAAATCGCGCAGCTCAGCTTCCGACTCGCGATCGATCGTGATGCAAAACGGGGTGATCCCCTGCACCTTGGCCTGGCGCAAGGCCTCGCGCGTATCTTCACGCGCGTAACGCGCGTCGCCGTAGTCATGATCGTACGGCCGGCCATCCGAGAGAACGATCAGCAGACGCGTACGCGCCTCCTGCTTCTCGAGTCGTGCCGTGGCGTGGCGAATTGCGGCCCCAAGCCGGGTGTTGTTCTGAAACGAAATGCCGCCAATCCGCTGCTTCACTTCATCGGAGTATGCGTCGCTGAAATCCTTCACGACGTAAAACTTCACGTTGCGCCGGCCCTCGGAAGTGAAGCCATTAATCGAGTAGGTATCTCCCACCGCTTCGAGCGCCTCGCTCATCAACACCAGTCCTTCTTTTTCGATATCGATAATGCGGCGGCCCGGCCGTGTGTACGGCTGCAGTGGATGCCGGCCGATGGTGCGCGCCGTAGACGACGATTGATCGAGCAGAAACGAAACTGCGACATCGCGTCGCCGGCGCAGGCGTCTCGTGTACAGTCGCTCCGACTGGTGACCGCCGCCGACCCTGGCAGCACGACGGTCAACCACGTAATCGATTACCGCATCAAGATCGAATTCTTCGCCGTCCAGCTCATTGGTTACGCGCAATAGGTCTTCGGGCTTCATCAGCTGGAACTGGTAACGGATCGATGAAATCACGCCGCGGTAACGTTCGCGCGTTTGCTCGACGAATTCTTTGTCGCCTTCTTTCACGCGCTTTTCGATGACCCGGCACCAACCCAAACGGTGATCGGTAAGCTCGCGGTCCCACTCGTCGTAGTTGTAAGCGACTTCGCCCTCTTCGATTACCTGCTCCGGAGTATCAGCTTCACGCCAGGCCTCGGCGCCGGCCAACTCATCCGGTTCGCCATCGCCTTCGGGATCGTTCCAGGCGTTGAACAACTCGCGCGCGTCGCGCCGCTCAGGCTTTTGTTGCTCTCTGCGGCGGCTAAAACTTTCCGTGGCGACCGAGTTCTCTTCGTCCGACTCTGACGGTTCTTCCTGCGTTTCGACTTCCTGGATCGAATCGTCGTTTGGCGACAACGACTGGAACATTGAATAGACGCGGCTGGTCGCCAGCAGACTGTCGGCAACCGTGGCGGATGTCTTGGTGAGATATTCCGCCGTCAACATTTCCAGTTCGGAAACGATCTGTCCGTAAAACTGGCGCGCATCATCAGTGGCGCCGCCCAGCAACGTGGTTTGGAAAAGCAATTCGAACGGAAGCAAAGCGCCGGGTAACTCCGTGACTGACGGGCGGCCGCGTCTCAAGTGTTCGCGAATCAAATCCAAATCACGCGCGAGCCCGCGATACTTCGCGCGCAGGCGCAAATCGATGCGGCAATTCTCGAGTGTGCCAAAGATGCGGCGCGCCAGCTGCTGGTTGGGAAACAACCGCAACGCGCCGCGGTAATCAACATCAGATCCAACAGACTGTCCGACAAACTTCAGTTTGTCGTTCGTCGTGCCGACGGCATCGATCATCTGATCAGGCATAGCGAAAGCGGCCAATGCATCGGCATTGTCTGCGCTATAAGTTTCCGCGAGCGTCGCATACGCCGCTTGCAGCTCAACAGTTCCGCGTTCATAAGTACCAAACTCAATCTGCCCTGCCGCGTGTGCGGCGAGCACTTTGTATAGCCGAAAGTCGAGTTCGCTATCGCCAAACTCCGCCACAGTTGACGGCAAGTGAATCGTTCGTCCATCAGCAATGCGAGCTTCGAGCGGCACCGCCGCTAACGGCGTGATATCAACTTCGTGACCGGTCAAGCCCTCGATGTACAAGATCAATAAATGGCGCACCGTCTCGAGAGTCAATCCGGCGCTGCCGCTGCGAAGCGCGTCATTACTGCCGCGCGTTTCCAGCGCGAAGTAACTGCGGCGCCCGCGCGCATCCTTCACGTGTGAGGTCAGACCAAAGCGGGCCCATTGTTCAAATTGATCGATCGAAGCTGAACGCAACGCGAGCGCGCTCGAGCGAAAACATGCGAGCGCTGCTTCGACGTCAATTTCGGCAACTTCACTGGTCAGATTGATCACGCGTAACGCCAGATCGATTAGATGTTCACGTCTGGTAGTGCTGGACAAACTCAAGACCGAACGTGGACTACTGCGAATGAAAGCCACGAGGCTCGCGTTTCCGTGTTGCGCCACAATCCACAGCAGTTTGATCCAGGCGTCAAACACTTCAGGAAGGCTTCGCAAAATCTCGCCGCCGGTAATCAATACTTGAAGCGCCGACCCGCCGCCGCGTTCGAGAAACCGAGTCGTGCTATCGAGCAGTCTTAAGGCGTCGTTCACTTTGAGACTGCGAACTCCATCGGGCAACGCTGCCCACGCGTCAGCTGCGATGCCGCCTGCGCGTGAAGCGAATTCGCCCGCCAGTTCGATTGCTTTATTAACGACTTCCACACCGCCTGCTTGCCGCAAGCGGCGAA
>JBKPNP010000007.1:0-2879 GCA_046732775.1 Acidobacteriota bacterium | reverse complement strand
TCGATCCGGCCGCTGTCAAAACCATCCTCGATAGCGGACGCGAAGGTGGATTGGCGTCAAGCAAAGCGGAGTTGGTTAGCGAAAAAGAACTTAAGTTCGGCGAATTCAGCGGCCGCGAGTGGATCATGAAGTTGCCGTCAGGGCTGGAAACCACCGCGCGAGCTTACTGGGTGAAGAAGTCGCTCTACCAATTGATCTTCGTTACCAGTCCGGCGGCGACAGATTCTCCGGAACTAGTAAAGCAACGTCACGATGTGGGCGTGAAATTTTTTGACTCGTTCACTCTGGCGGGCGCCAATGGCAAGTAGCTCGCTCCGCACTACCTTTCAATGATGAAAACTATCTGGCGAATAGCAACCACCGCGATCACTTTACTCGTCATTGCGGTGGGGCCGGTTCGAAATCTCGTTCAGGCGCAGGATGCCACGACACCGGCGCAGACGGTGAAATTTACCGTGCGCGAAAAGGCGAGGCTGCCTGACTACAAGGGACCGCGGAAGTTTGTCGGCCGCAAGGCGTTGATCACGTTCAGCCCTGACGGCCATCTCGTCGCCATGAGCGGGAAGAAGGGATCGATTACTGTCTGGGACGCTGAGACTGGCACGCTTGTGGCGACGTTGCTGGGCGGCAAAGAAGGCAAAGAGGGAATCAGCGGTTTCTCATTTAGTCCTGATGGCCGAACGGCTGCCACGCGCGACTATCTCGATAAAAGCGTCAGGCTGTGGGATGTGGCGACCTGGAAACTCAAAGCCACTTTGCCGGGACGCAAACGAAATCTTGAAACCAAATTGAAGGCCGGCGTCGGTTTCGAGGAGGAGTTTGGCCCGGTTCCTTTCAGTCCTGACGGGAGGACGGTGCTCTCTGAGCGGGAAGACGACGTGGTGGCGGTTTCGGATGCTGACACGGGCGCTGAACGGATGTCGCTGAACCACGACACGCGCGACAGCGGCGCGAAGGACGTGCTCAAGTCAATGTTCTTGTACGGGTCGCGTCATTTCCTTTTCCTGCAAACCAACTACAGTCCCGACGGACGCTGGATCTTTACCATCAACGGGGACAAGTCTGCGAAGATTTGGGACGCTGCGACCGGAAGACTACAAAGTTCGATTAGCAACAGCGAACGGATTTATCGCGCAAGCTTTACACCTGACAGCTTGTCGTTGTTAACAGTTGAACAACAGGGCGCGATGAAACTGTGGGACGTGGAAACCGGAACGCTGCAAGTTCAGATCGTCGATAAAGGCCACTTCGAATACCTGATTAAGAGTTACGAGTACAGCCGAGACGGCGACAAGATTGCGACCTTCCAACTTGGTGACACGAGGTTGTGGGATTTGAAAACGCGCAGGCAGTTGCAAAAGTTTCCCGACAGCCAAACCACTGATGCCACGTTTAGCCCCGACGGCAAATGGCTCGCAGTGGCCTCTCGCGATCCGAAGTCTGCCGCGCAAATATGGGACGTGGAAACCGGTAAGCTAAAAATGTCGCTCGCCTCAGTGGGCCACAAAACAGCGTCGGTGATTTACGACGCGGAAGGGAACATCCTCGCGACTACCAACGATCAGGGCGTCACTCTCTGGGACGCAAACACGGGCGAGCTGTTGGCGACGTTGGGTGAAGCGCGTTATCCGGTTGCGTTCAATCCGAACGGCCACACTTTGGTGACTGGGGCCCGGAACGACACTGCCATACTTTGGGAATTAATCGGCACCCTTAAACCCGAACCGCTGGGCATCTTGCGGAACCGCGAGCGGTAGCGAGCGGATGCTAGCGACGTTGCAAGTAATAGTTTTTCCCTGTCCGTAAACAATAGTTTTCCGTATCAGTAAGTTAAGTTGCCGCATCCCGTCGCTACCGCTCCGGGTTCTGCATGTCGGATTCTGCGCAGACTCTCATCGTGTTAGTATGTTCGTAACGTCCGACCACGCGGACGAAGACCGACATGTCCCATTCACGCAACGGCGATCTCGAAGTCCTAATCGATCAAATAACCGACGCCATCGTCGCTCGCTTAAACGGCGACGGCGATCAGGCGGCCATGTGCGGCTGCACCTCGGAGTGCTTCAATCGCTGCCCCGAGCGCATGCATCGCATTGTCGACGCGGGCGCCGCTCGCATTGGCTTGGTGCTGGGCGAAACGTCATCTGCCAGCGACTGGGCCAGCTTGATCGATCACACCCTGCTGAAACCGGAAGCAACGGACGAAGACATCAAAAAGCTTTGCGAGGAAGCGGCGCGCTATGGGTTTGCCTCCGTGTGTGTGAATCCGACCTGGGTGCGCGCGGCAGCCTGCAATCTGCAGAGCACGCGCATTCCTGTCTGCACCGTGATCGGGTTTCCGCTGGGGGCGACACTCTCAGACGTCAAGGCCTACGAAGCACGTCGCGCAATTCTTGACGGCGCACGTGAAGTGGACATGGTTATCAATGTTGGAGCGTTGAAGAGCGGCGACGATTGTTTAGTTGAACACGACATTCATTCGGTTGTTGAAGTCGCACATGAGTACAACGTGACCTGCAAAGTGATCATCGAGACTGCGCTGCTCACTGACGACGAAAAAGTGCGCGCCTGTTTGGCGGCGCGGCGAGCCGGCGCAGATTTTGTCAAGACCTCAACCGGCTTCTCGAAAGGCGGTGCCACCGTCGCAGACATCGCCTTGATGCGGCGAACGGTTGGTTCCGAGCTGGGCGTTAAAGCATCCGGTGGCGTGAAAGGGCTCGACGACGCGCGCGCGCTGGTTGAAGCAGGCGCAACACGTATCGGCGCCAGCGTCGGCGTTAAGATTGCGCAGGAAGCTGCCGGTACTCGCGTTAGTAACTCACCCGCCGGCGCTTATTGAGGCTGTCCCGAAACTCTTTCACTTTCATTCCTTAACACCG
>JBKPNP010000006.1:0-4436 GCA_046732775.1 Acidobacteriota bacterium | reverse complement strand
TCGGCGCGAACTTCGGACGCATACAGTTTACGCCCGACCTGATGCCGTCAGACATTACCGGCACCAACGTTTTTAATGTCGCCACCTCGACCTTCAACCTGCGACAAGGTCCAATTTTTACCGACATTCTTTTGGCGGATGAGATAAATCGCACGCCGCCGAAAACGCAGGCCGCGCTGCTGGAAGCGATGGAGGAGCGCCAGGTCACCATCGACGGCGATCGTCACAGTCTCTCGCCAATTTTCACGGTGCTGGCGACGGAAAACCCGATCGAGTATGAAGGCACCTATCCGCTACCCGAGGCCCAACTCGATCGCTTCATGCTGAAGATTCTGCTGGACTATCCCAACGAACAACACGAGCAGCAGGTGGTGGCAAACTGGGATGCCGGTTTCAATTCGCGACGCCTTGACGATGTGCCCATTGAGCCGCTGGCTGAGGCCGACGCGATCACACGCTGCCGGCGTGAGGTGAGTGGAGCGCGTATGGAACCCGGCGTTCAACGTTATGCGGTCGATTTGGTGCGACGCACGCGCACGCATCCGTTCATACATTATGGCGCGAGCCCGCGCGCTTCAGTCGCACTGCTGCTTTGCGCCAAAGCTCTGTCGGCTATTCGCGGCCGTGAATTTTCAACTCCTGACGACGTACGCGATGTTGCACGTCCGGTATTGCGTCATCGTTTGAGTCTGCGAGCCGAAGCAGAGCTCGATGGCGCCACGCCTGACGTCGTTATCACCGACATTCTTGCGAGCGCAGAAGTTCCTCGTTAACAACTAACGTTCGGCCGGGTTATCGATGAGCCGTAAAAAGATCGCACTCTGGTTTTTGATCGTTTCCGTCGCCATCAGCGCGGTGCTCGGCATCATTGCGATCCTTACAGGGAATTTCGGCAAGTTTGAAGTACGCATCATCTTTACGACGCTGACTATTTCAGCCGCGAGCATCGGCGCACTTGCCTGCGGCGCAGCGGGCGAAGACGGCAAATACAAAACGTTACCAACCATAGGTATTGGGCTCGCGATACTCGCAGCTGTTCTGTTGATTATGGGAATCTGGTTCGAGCCCAGTGGCGAACAGTATTGGAAGTTCAGTGCCTCAACGAGCGTCCTCGCTGCCGCCACTGCTCATGCCTGCCTGCTGTCGCTCGCGAGGCTCGCGCGGCGGTTTGTGTGGTCGCGTGCGTTTGCGTTTGTGATGATCTATCTGCTCGCGACGTTCATCATTCTCAGCATCTACTTCGAACCAACCAGCGACTTTGGTTTGCGGTTGATCGGCACGACCTCAATCATCGTTGCCGCCATCACGATCATCACGCCGATATTTCACCGGCTCAGTCGCGATGACTCTTACGACGGGACTGCTGAAGTTCAACACCCAAAACTATGGGCAACCGTGACGTGTCCCGAATGCGGGGCGACGCAACCTAATTCGCTGAAGGAGACAACCTGCGACCGTTGCGAATGTCGCTTCAACGTAAAGATATTGTCTCCCGGTCGCGCAATTAACTAATCCTATGCGCTTCGTCTTCACCAAACTGTTTTACCTGCTGATGTCGTTAGGCCTCGTATTACTGTCACTGTCGTGGGGCAGGCCATGGTTGCGTTGGGCCGCTCTGCTTTACGATCTGGCTCTGCTCGCGCTCGCGATAATGGATGCACGCCGCAGTCGACTTCCGGACGGGGTTCGCGTCACGCGCGAATTCAGTGGCCGCTTTGCGGTCGGTGCGGAAACTGAAGTTCATATCAACGTTCAGAACGCTCAGCCTCATCCGGTCTCGCTGATTGTTAAAGACGAATATCCGCCGCAAATGAAATTGTCGGGATTGCGCAACGCACATTTGCGCATCGACGGTCAAACATCGGCCGCTCTTATTTATGGATTAACTCCGCCGAAGCGTGGACGATTTGAGTTTGGGCAGATCGCCGTGCGGTTTATATCGCGCTTCAATCTGGTCTGGTGTGAGACGCGCATGGGCGAGCCCACGGCAGTCAAAGTTTACCCAAACATGCGTCGCGCGCGTGAAGCGGAGTTAAAGGCACTGGGAGCGCGCTCGCTGGTCTCGTCGCATCGCAAGACTTCGTGGCGCGGTGAAGGCAGAGAGTTTGAGTCGATGCGGGATTACGTGCGCGGCGACGAGTTGCGGCACATTTCCTGGTCGGCCACCGCGCGCCGGGGAAAACTGACGACGCGGCAATACCAGATCGAACGCGATCAAACGATCCTGATCGCGATCGACGGCGGACGTTTGATGACCGCGCGCATTGAACAGGAAACGAAACTTGATTCGGCGGTACACGCGGCGCTGGCGTTGATGTCTGCGGCGGCGCGCGCGGGTGACAATGCCGGTTTGCTTGTTTTCGGGCGAAAAATAAAGGCGTTTCTGCCGCCCGGTCGTGGCCACGAGCACATGGACTCGGCTCTCGAGGCGCTTTATTCGGTCGAGCCGGAAATGATTGAGCCGTCGTATTCGCGCGCGTTTGAGTTTATCGCCGCGAACAGCAAGCGGCGCTCGTTGGTGATTCTGATTACTGATCTGGTTGATGAGGAGGGTTCAAAAGAACTGCTAACTTCGTTGCGTTTGTTGCGTCCGCGGCACTTGCCGCTGGTGGTGACGATTGCCGATCGAGATCTGCGCGCGGTGGTTAGCAACGCGCCCGAAAACGCTCGCGACCTGTTCACGCAATCGGTTGCGGAAGAAATTATGTACCTGCGCGAGACAGCACTTCGTTTAGTTGAATCGCAAGGTGGGCTTGCCCTGGACGTGACCGCCGCCGCACTCGCGCCTGCCATCCTTGAAAAATACATTCAAGTTAAGGAAAGAGGCCTGCTTTAACCTAAAACGAGTTTCGAGTTTCAAGTTAAGAACGCGCGGTCTTTAACTCGCAACTCGAAACTCGAAACTTCGTTTCTTCCGGCCAGCAAAAGGTAAGAGTAAAGCGAGAGTCCCGTGAGTGCGGCGATTGAAAATTTAATTTTTGGATCGATCGGAGCTGGGGAGATGAAACCTTCAATCAGTCCTGCCACCACCAGCAACACCGCAACGCCCATCATCAAACGTACCGCATCTTTGCCGCGACTCCGCAAGGCGTCGGCGCGCGATAAATCTCCCGGCGTCACGAGTGCGCTGCCAATCAACAGCCCGGCGCCGCCGGCGATAAAAATACAGGACAGTTCAATCACGCCGTGGCCCACCATGAATGTGAGCAGGTCGTTGCCAAAGCCTGCGCGATAAGTTAATGCCAGCACCGAGGCGATAGTCGCGCCGTTGTAGGCGAGGTAAAACAAAGTGCCAACGCCAAATAACGCGCCGAAGGCGAAGGTGTAAATCGTCACCTGAATATTGTGTGTAAAGATAGAACTCGCACCGACCTGGTTTGCCTCGTTGAGATCTTCCCACCAGTGGGTTTTGGTTTCGATGAAGGCTTCTCGAAACGCAGGCGGGACGCCAACCAATTCGGAAAACTCCGGGTCGTATTTCGTACCAATGAAGCCAATAAGTGAAAACAACGCAAAGACGCCAAACGATACCGCGGTGTAACGCCACGTGCGCCTGAACGTTCGGGGAAAGTCCGTTGTGAAAAACGAACTGATGCGGGATCCGCCCTGCGCGTCTGCCTGATAGATGCGGCCGTGCGCGCGAATCACGAGGCTGTTTAGATAATTTATCAGACGAGGATCGCGCGACTCGGCTCGCGCGATCGCCAGATCAGACGCGGTGCGCCGGTAGATGCGGCCCAGCTCGCGCACGTCTTCGCGGTGCAGACGCCGGAGCGAACTGGTGTCGAGTAACCTGAGCAGATCCTCGAGACGTTCCCAGTCGGTCTTGTGTTGTTCAATGAAGCGGTCGTGAGCCATGTCGATTTCGGATTGCTGATTTCGAATTGCGGATTTCCGATCGCGATACCAGGTGGTGTTAAGCTAATGCCAATGGAAACGCTTCCATTCCCCAATCCGCAATCTGCAATCCGCAATCGTCTGGTTGAGTGTGTACCAAACTTCAGCGAAGGCCGCAAGACTGAGACTGTCGCGCGTCTTGAAGCCGCAATCGCTGCGGTGCCTACGGCCTGCGTCCTCGACCGGCATATTGATCCCGATCACAATCGCTCGGTGATCACGTTTGTGGCCGCGCCGGAGATGATTGTTGAGGCAGCGGTACGCGTGGTGCGGCTCGCGTCAGAACTAATCGACATGCGCCAACATGCCGGCGTGCATCCACGCCT
Organism: Acidobacteriota bacterium; assembly: GCA_046732775.1. GTDB lineage: Bacteria > Acidobacteriota > Blastocatellia > Pyrinomonadales > Pyrinomonadaceae > PSRF01. The sequence goes on along the minus strand of JBKPNP010000006.1, from coordinate 213 downwards.
CGGCGCGACGGATGTTTTGCCTTTCGTTCCCATCCGCGGTGTGTCGCTCGATGACTGTGTCTCTCTTGCCCATAGCGCGGGCGAACGGATTGCGCGCGAACTTTCAATTCCGGTTTTTTATTACGAGCGCGCCTCGTTGCGACCTGAACGCGTGTTTCTCGAAGACGTGCGTCGCGGTGCGTTGGAGTTGTTGCGCGAACAGATTGCGGTTGA
>JBKPNP010000005.1:0-7025 GCA_046732775.1 Acidobacteriota bacterium | reverse complement strand
GGCTCCGTTTTCCGAATTTCAGCGAAGCCGCGCACAGTGTGAGTCTGCTTTGGCGGCTGCGACCTGAGCTGCAAAAAGAACTTGCCGACGCCTTATGGACATTCATTGAAACGAACGATCCGATTTACACCGATGCCAACTACCTGCGCAACGCAGGGTTGCTGTTGGCGGCCTGGACCATAACGGGCGCAAAGCGTCCCACTGATGCGCGAAGCTTGCTCAGCCTTGCGAATGATTCGGCAGTCGCGGAAGTCTGCGTTACGGCTAAAACACTTGATCTGTTTTTTTATCTCTGGAATCTCTATGCCTTGTGGCTTGCGTGGAAGAGTGGGAAGGAGAATTCATTCGCCGAATTTCTTAATGCGCAGCTCAAAAACGCTGTGATTGAGCGTCTCCGACCGCTAATGGCTGCTGCAAAGAACCAAAAAGATCGAGATAGCTTGATTGCGCTCGTAGGTGTTATGTCCTTCATCGGAGTGAGTCCTGACCGTTCATTAGCACTCGAGAACTTTCTATCAAAATGTCCATCAGAAGACGAAATGATCTTCGGTATTGCTCCTACGCGGCCTTTTATCTCGTCAATCTTTTTCTTGTTGGGCCTGGAATGGATGTTTGAGGATGACGGAGCTGTTCCTCCGTTGGTATGGCGAGAGCAATTGGTAAAGGCGAAGAACTATCCTGAAGCGACTGCAGCACTAGAACAAGTCACCTCATTAGTGACCTTAAGATCGAACTAGCGTGACCTTCTTTGTTCAGTAACTATCTAGAACGGGATGTCGTCGTCGGCGATGTCCGGTTGTTCGGATGGTCCCCCGCCTGCGGCTGCGGCGCGTTCCATTGGAGCTTCATCGCCTCTGCCGGCGCCGCCACCAATGAACTGCATGTCGGTCGCATGAACTTCCAGCGTATGTCGCGGTTTGCCGTCGCGATCCGTCCACTCTTCCACACGCAGTCTGCCTTCGATGTAAACCGGACGGCCTTTGATCAGGTATTGTGAAGCCGTCTCGGCCTGACGTCCCCAAAGTGTGACGCGAAACCACGTCGTCTGATCCTGCATCTCGCCTGTCTTGTCCTTGCGCCGTTCGTTGGTCGCCATACTAAAACTGCAGACTGGCGTGCCCTGCGGCGTGTAGCGCAACTCCGGATCGCGACCAAGATTACCGACAAGAATTACCTTGTTGAAGGACATGAGGGACCTCTCATTTGCTCTGGAAATTTGGGAACTCGAGCGTCATCCTACGCGCCCATCCACATGCGGTCAAGCGCCTCGAATTTCGCCTTTGCGTAAGTGAATTGCAAAATTGTCGGTATCGCGCTTCGCTGATAGTTTCTGTTAGACTACGGGCGCATAAGCGTCGTGTTCGGAAGTTTTAGAATGCCATCTAAAGTTTACATCGAGACATTTGGCTGCCAGATGAATGTGGCAGACACTGAACGTGCTGCCACCGGTTTGCGTAAGGCGGGTTACGAACTCACGACCTCGGCAGAAGCGGCGGAGGTCGTTTTATTGAACACCTGTTCCGTCCGTGAGCGCGCCGAACGAAAGGTCTTTAGACGTATCAACGAGATTCGCAGTCACGCGCATCGCGCCGGCAGGCAGAAGCCTGTCATCGGTGTGATGGGCTGCGTTGCCCAGCTCGAAGGCGACGCGATTTTTAAGAATGCACCTGAAGTCGATATGGTTATCGGCACGCGTGCAACCGATCGCATTCCTTCAATGATTGAGCGAGCGCAGGGCGGGGAAGACGCTGTGATCGATTTGGACGAGCGGCGTGACGGTGAAGACTGGGACGTCTCGCCGGCCGAACGTCGTTCTCCTTACGTGGCCCTCGTGCCGATCATCGAAGGCTGCAATAAGTTTTGCTCGTTCTGCATCGTTCCTTACTCGCGCGGTCGTGAGAAGAGTCGTAGCGCGACGGAGATCGTTGCGGAAGTCAACCGGCTGCGATCGTTAGGCTACAAAGAAGTTCAATTGATCGGGCAGAACGTAAACAGCTATCGACCAAAGAATGCCGACGGTTTGGAAGGCTACGATGGAGCGACACCGTTCTCGCGTTTACTAAGAGCGGTGGCCGCGACCGGAATGGAGCGAATCAAATTCACGACATCGTTTCCTAGAGACTTCCATCCTGATATAGTGTCCGCGCTCGAAGAGTTCCCGAATCTTTGTGATTGGATTCATCTGCCAGTGCAGTCCGGAAGCGACCGGATGCTGAAGGCGATGCGCCGCGGCCATACGGCCGGCGATTATCTACGGCGGATTGACGCGATTAAGAGTTCGCAGCGGCGGCTAGCGGTGACGAGCGATATCATTGTCGGTTTCCCCGGGGAATCGGAATCCGATTTTGAGGATACGATGCGGCTCGTCGAACAGTGTCGTTACGACGGACTCTACATTTTCAAGTATTCGAAACGCGCCGGAACGCCGGCCGCGGCGTTGGAAGACGTAATACCGGAGACCGAGAAGACGTCGCGGTTCCTGGCCCTTGAACAGTTGCAGGAATCTATTCAGGAGCAGGTTTACGGTGACTATGTCGGTCGAACTTTGAGCGTGTTGACTGAAAAGCAAAGCGCCCGCTCAGCTGACGATATGACGGGCCATTCGAGTTGTCACAAGGTAATCAACTTCCGCAACGGAAACGTCCAACCGGGCGAGATTGTTAACGTATTGATTACCGAAGCGAAGTCTTACAGTCTGTACGGCAAACTGATTGAGCGGGAAGCGCGAGTCGGAGCAAGCGGGCTTTAGAGGTACGCAGCGATGGAAATAGAAGTCAAAATTCGGGCGCTGATGATGGATCCAAACAGCGGCACGCCCATCATTATTTTGAAAGACGTCGACAGCGATATCATGCTGCCAATTTGGGTCGGGGCTTACGAAGCTAACGCGATCGCCCTCGAGATTGAGAAGATTGCTCCGCCGCGTCCGATGACTCACGACTTGTTGCGCAACCTGATAATCGAACTCGGAATTCAGGTGGAGCGCGTGGTAGTAACCAGCCTGCGCGATAACACCTTTTTCGCCGTCATCGAGATGGTAATGAGCGATGGCAATCGCATGGTACTCGACTCGCGACCTTCCGATGCGATCGCGCTCGCGTTGCGTGCGGACTGTCCAATATTTGTTGACGAAGAAGTGATCAAGGCTTCGAAGAATACCGTCCCGACGGGCGAAGAGAGCGGGGAAGAGTCTGCTTTGGGCGAAGAGGAGTGGCCGGATGTTATCGGCGAAGCCGGCGACTTGCCAATGTAGTCCTTGAGGCTCGATCAGGTTTTGTTGATGTGTAACGAATGATTATTGCGATCGCAAATCAAAAGGGTGGCGTGGGCAAAACAACCACCGCCATCAATTTGGCTGCTGCATTCGCCAGGCTTGGCAAACGTGTCCTCCTTCTCGATCTCGACCCTCAGGCAAACAGTTCGATCTCCTTTCTGGATCCGCTTTCAGTCGAACGTTCAGCATATGAGCTGATGACTGACGGTCAGGCGCCGATCGAGCAGGCCGTCTATCGCACTCCGGTCGAGAATCTCGATCTAATTCCAGCGCGCATTAACCTGGCAAAGCTGGAAGCGAAACTGATTGGCGACTTCGACGCGCCCTTCCGCCTCAAAGATCGTCTGGCGCCCTATCGCGAACAGTATCCGGTCATCATCATCGATACGCCGCCCACACTCGGCCTGATTACGGTGAATGCGCTGGTGGCCGCCACGCACGTGCTGGTTCCGATTCAGTCTTCGTACTTTGCGCTCGAAGGCACCGACGATTTGCTGGAAACGATCGAGAAGGTTAAGGCGCGTCCCAATCCGAGTCTTGAGCTGCTCGGCGTGCTGGTAACGCTGCACGACAAGCGCACCACGCTCGCGCGCGAAGTTCATGAGCAAATCAAGAAAGTGTTTGGTCCTAAGTTATTCGACACCGTAATCACGAAGAGCGTCAGGCTCGAAGAGTCTCCGGCCTACAAAGAGTCGATTTTCAGTTTTGCTCCCAACTCATCTGGCGCAATCGAATATGGAAATTTATGTGAAGAGGTAATGAGCCGTGTCTAAAAGGGGATTGCCAACAGGATTGCAAATGCGCCACGACTCACACTATGTCGAGGAGTTGTCGCAGCATCAACCCGCCGCGGTGGGACGGATGATCAGTCTCGATAAGATTGATCCGAATCCCGAACAACCGCGCACAGAGTTTGGCGACTTGAGCGAGCTCACTGCCTCGATCGCTGAAAAGGGTGTACTCGAACCTTTGCTGGTGAAGCCCTCGCGCTCGACCGGTCGCTGGATGATCATCGCCGGTGAACGACGTTTTCGAGCTGCTCGTCTTGCTGGTCTGACCGAAGTGCCGTGCGTGGAAATGGACATCGATGCCGGCAGCGTGGCCGAGATCGCGTTGATTGAAAACATGCAGCGCAAGGACCTGACCGTTTGGGAAGAAGCGGATGGCCTGTTGTCGCTGTGCGAGCGATTCGGATATACGCACGAAGAAGTTGCGCGCAAGGTGGGTAAGAGCCGCAGCACTGTCACCGAAGCGTTATCGATCGCCGCGATTCCTGCCGACGTGCGCGAAATCTGCCGCGAGGCGGATGTATCGGCGAAGTCGATGCTGCTGCAAATCGTGCGGCAACCGGATGACGAAGGCATGCGGCGTCTGGCCAAGCAGATTGCAGCGCGCGGTTTGACGCGCGATGACGCAAGGGAAGTGAGACGTCAGGAAATGGGCCCGCGCGTCAACGCCGAAGCCAAGCCCTACACCTTCAAATACGTTTCACCGGGGAAGGACTTCAGCGTTGAAGTTCGCTTCAAGAAATCAAACGTCGACACGGTTGAGGTCGCGCAGGCACTGAGGTCGGTAGCGAAGAGTATTGACGGACCCGTTGAAACTACACCTGCTGACAACGATGGCCAGCTCACGGCCGAGGCTACCTAGCGCTTGCGCTCTTCTTCTTCTCAGCAGCCACACGCTTCTGCAGAGTCTTTGCCCAACGCTCCAGGAATGGCTGCAGCGGCTTAAACAGTTTCGCCCTCACCGTGTGCTTCTTTTCGTTCCAGGCTTTCAAATGCTTTTCGGTGTAAGCGCGGATAGCCGGCTCGAGCTGAGTCTTCTTAAGCGAATGCTTTAGTGTGAAATGATAATGCTGACCGACGAGCGAGAAGATGGTGGCAGCGAGGTTACCCTTAAACGACAGCCGCGGCACAATGCGTTTGTGCGCCGGCTTATCACCGGGCAACAACACTCCAACCGCAATCTCCAACCAGGCGCCTTTCGGCCCCTGGCGCGGATGATAGAGCCCGGGCAGTTCGGAAGCTTGAAAAGTATTCTTGAGCCTTGGATCGGTAATGAACTCCACCAGCCGGATGCGCTCCAGACCGCGCGTGTGTTCGCGCGGCAGGCTGTCGAACGCCGCCTCGACATGGCTGACGGTATCTTTAGGGAGTTTTCGTTCGGTCTGAGTCTCGATCTTGATTGCCACTAGCGGGACACCTCTTTAGTAATGCGATATGAACGGTTCGATAAGTCAGTAATTTGTTAGAAACGTTCGAAAACCGAGCCGCCACTCTAAAGCCCGCTAGTTAGCTGGTCAAGCGCACCTCATGAGATGAAATAGTTTCGCAGAACGTTGAGGGCCTTCATTGCTGATACGTCGCGGTGAGCCGATCCACCTATCAGCACTGCAGGACAACCCGAACCCCTTGGGTAAGGGCAGGCACCTTCGCCGCAAGTCAGGCTTAAGCACCCCTAATTACCCCAGGCCCCGGCAAAACAGCCTTCATACCTTGCGTCTGATAATACATATTATGTTAAGACGTAAGAGGTTAAGAGGGTAAGAGGTTCAGAGGTTAAAGTCCGGTTACGAAAAAGCTCAAATCTTTCAAGTTAGCGAGCACGTTGCTTCAATCGCGTTAACTTCTCACTTTGACGCCCTCTTCAAGTGACCCTGTAACGCAATTTCGTTCAATTGGTGAGTGGGTGGGTGTGGCAAGCTCGACCGGCATGACGGGCTAATAGCGGAATTACACAGTGCCCCAGCGTCGCGTCTGTGGTAAACTGTTGCACTGCTGCAACTGACGAGAAGGATTAGGCCATAGCCGCAGCCGCTAGCATCCGTTGAAAGTGATCTGACCATGAAGACGCTACTTATTTCTTACGACCTGCGAGTCCCGGAAACGTCCGAAGACTACAAGAAACTTATCAAGTACATAAGGTCCTTCGGGACCTGGGCCAAGCCGCTCTATTCCGTTTGGTTGGTCAAGACCGACAAAACTTGCGCCATCGTTCGAGACGAAATAAAGAACGAAACGGACAGCAACGACCGGACGCTTGTCATAGAAGTCACCGGCGCTGATTGGGCGACGACGAACGTAGATAAGGAAGTAACAGATTGGATGAAGAAGAACTTATAGCCTTAAGGAGGGGGAGATCATGCCAAAGTACAACCGGAATTCAGGGAAGCCTTGGTCATCGAGCGAAGTTTCAAAACTGCGTGATTTGGCAAAGGGCAACACGCCAACGCGCGTCATCGGACTCAAGCTCGGCAGAACGCCGGCTGCGGTTAGCACGAAAGCGTCCCAAGAGCGGATCAGTTTGGATCCACCGAATCGTTCTCCCTACAACCGAAAGAAATGAGAGGTTTGGAGTTCGCGTGGTTGCTTGGCACTCGTGTAAGAACTCAATGAAGGACTCGTGTAAGAACTTAATGAAGGAGTACACGCTAGTGGCGAAGAAAAGCGATTTCGAAGGTTGGTTGATAGGTGCGGTAGCTGTCGGCTTGGGGCTTGCGTTTCTCTACTATGCGCGAACCGGCCTCGAAAAAGAAAATGATGCAGCGCTTATTCCGAATAACCTTGAAGGCCAGATAGATGCACTCATAAGCGCGCTGAACAAGAAGTTTGGAAAGTATTGGGTTGAGTTAGGGTTGGGGGTTCTTGAGCGTTACGTGCAAGGGGCTCTGCCGGCGTCTCTAGTGGTTCTGGTGCGTCTCGTCGCGCAGGTAGAAAACATCTCGAAGCGTCGCTTCATGACAGGCTAC
>JBKPNP010000004.1:0-3033 GCA_046732775.1 Acidobacteriota bacterium | reverse complement strand
ACCTACCTGGTGAAGCTTGACGGCTCTTTCAACGATAAGCATCACATCTGGCGGACGCGCGGCGTCGCGCAAAACAACCAAATCCAATCCGGACGCTCTGACGTTGCGCGTTATCAGTTCCGCGTGCCGGCGGACTCGACTGGCGCGTTGCGTCTCACTGCTCGCGTTCAATACCGCCGCTTCACGCGCGTGTTCAGCGATTACGCGCTCGGCAAGTCTGCCGATTATCCGATTGTGACGATGGCGACGGCGGAATACACGATGCGAGTGGGAGCAAACACTCCGGTGGCTGCGAGTGAGATTCCGAAAACAGCCATGCCGGATTGGCGGCGCTGGAATAACTACGGCATCGCGCTGATGGATCAGAAGCAGTATCCGCTCGCGATCGACGCGTTTATTCACGCGGCCGCGCTCGATGATAAGTATCGGGCGATGGCCCAGGTAAATCAGGCAATCGGTTTGATCGAACTGGATCAATTCGATCGGGCCGCAAGTTTGCTCGAAGCGGTGGTGCGCGCTAATCCGGAAAACATGCGCGCCCTGTTTCAGCAAGCTCGAGTGTTCATGCGCCGTGGTCAACTGGACGAGGCTGAAGCAAATTTGCGCCGCCTGCTCGCGGCCTTTCCGCGTGACCGGCTGTCGCTGCAACAGTTGGGTGAGCTGTGCAAGATTCGACGCGACTATAAAGTGGCGCGTGAGTGCTACGAAAAGATTCTCGCCATCGATCCTGAAGACCTGGGTGCGCATTACAACCTGATGTTGATTTTCCGTAAGCTGGGACTTAAGGAAGAAGCGAAACGCGAAGGCAAGATTTTCGCGGAATTGAAAGACGATCCGGGCGCATTGCCGCTGGCGAATGCCTTCTTGCGCAAGCATCCGGAGATGAGCAACGAAAGCGTCTTCTGGCACATACACGAGCTGGCTCCTGCCGGACAATAGAACAAGGAATTGGATAACGTTACTGCATGCATCGATTTTTGAAAGGCGCTCTGGCCATCGCCGTCATCGTGTTGTTCGTCGTCGCCGCAGCTGGTATGCAGCGCCGCGCTTCGTCTCGTTTAAATGTGGATGAACTTTACAACAAGAATTGTGCGCGCTGTCATGGCGGGGATGGCCGCGGCGACACTCCTTCCGGTCATCTGTATCGCGCGCCTGATTTCACTTCAGCCGATTGGTGGAAGAAGGATGCAGCGCACGCGAGCACCAAAAGCCTGCGTGCAGTGGTGACGAAGGGCCAGGGTGGCATGCCGGGGTTCGCGAAAAAGCTAACGCGTGCCGAGATAAATGTGCTGGTCGATCGCGTCCGAAAATTCCGTAAGTAAATTTCGCAGGTCGGGTTCGCTCGCCGGTAAAGGAAAGCGGTGATTGCTTGCATGCGCAGTCGTGACGCTGCCACGATGTTGAGTGCCATCGAAGCCCGCCATCACTATCGGGCGACTGCCCCGGTTGCCGCCGGCCAATGAGAGTGACAAAGGGAAAACATCGATGCGTCCGACTGCAAGTCATCGCGACCGCTATTTTCTTACTCAGCGCCGTCTCTCACACCGCAGCACAAATCGGCGCGCCAGTCGTTACTAAAGTTGAGCCGCCGTCGTGGTGGGCAGGCCACACAATTAATCCGGTCCGCTTGCTGGTGCGTGGGCGTAACCTTCAAGGCGCGAGCATACAGAGCACTACCGCGGCCACACACACGTCGAACCTCACGGTTAACGAGGCGGGCACGTACGCCTTCGTCGATGTTGCGGTCAAATCCGGTTCGCGGCCGGGATCGTATCCGTTGAAGTTGGAAACCGCTGCGGGTGAGACCGTCATCCCTTTTACAGTTTTACCGTCGCTATCGAGCGTCACTCATTTTCAGGGCATCACCGCAAACGACGTGATCTATTTGATCATGCCCGATCGTTTTGCTGACGGTGACACGGCAAACAACACGCCTGCCGCAGCGCCTGCTGCCGCAACCGATCGCCGCAATCCGCGCGCATATCACGGCGGCGATTTGCGTGGCGTCATCAATCACCTCGACTACTTGAAAAACCTCGGTGTGACTGCGCTGTGGCTCACTCCCTGGTACGACAATTGGAACGGCATAAACAATTGCGACAAGCCGTGGTGCCCGAACACCTACTATCATGGTTACCACGCGATCGATTACTACGCTGTCGAAGACCACTTTGGGGATTTCCGAACGCTGCGCGAGGTAGTTGAAAAGGCACACGCGCTGGGGTTGAAGGTAATTCAGGATCAGGTGGCGAATCACGTGGGTTCGCAACATCCATGGGTTAAAGACGCGCCGCTGCCCGATTGGTTTCACGGGACGCTCGCGCATCATTCACTGAATCGCTTCAAAAACGACGTGCTTCGCGATCCGCATGCGAACCCCGACGAGTTTCGCAATACTCTCGATGGTTGGTTTAGCGACGACCTTCCCGACATGAACCAGGAGGAGCGGGAGGTCGCGCGCTACGAAATTCAAAACTCGCTCTGGTGGGTGGGCGCAACCGGAATCGATGGCATTCGACAGGACACCATTCAATACCTGCCGCGCGCGTTTATCCGTGACTTATCGAAAGCGCTGCATCGTCAGTTTCCTAAAATGTGGATGGTCGGAGAAGTGTTTGATCGGAATGCTGCCCAGACAGCGTTCTTCATCGGCGGTCATCGCGGTTGGGACGGCATCGATACGGAACTCGATTCGGTTTTTGACTTTCCAGTTTGGGACACTTCGCTGCGCGTTTTCACAAATAAGGCGCCAATGAGTGCGTTGGCCGATCAACTGAAGCACGACTCTCTATATCCAAACGCTTTGAAACTAACTCCATTTGCGAACAATCACGACACCGCGCGTTTCATGTCGCTCGAGGGTGCCACGTTGGCAGGTGCAAAGATGCACATCGCCTTCACGCTCTCTGTGCGCGGCACGCCGCAGCTTTATTACGGTGAGGAGATCGCCATGGAAGGCAAGGCTGACCCTGATAACCGGCGAGACTTTCCCGGTGGCTTTCGCGGCGACCCGCGGAATGCCTTCACTGCGGC
>JBKPNP010000003.1:0-4706 GCA_046732775.1 Acidobacteriota bacterium | reverse complement strand
CGTAGACCGAAAGATCGGTCGGAGCGAAGGCCTCGGGGTTGCCTCGTTGAATCGTCACGATGCCGGTACCGCCATATGCGTATCCCGCCATCACGTCGGGCGTTCCGTTGCTATCGAGATCTGCCGAAGCCAACGACCGTGGTTGAGCCTGGCCGGATTGGATAGCTTGAATCGCATTTTGCTCACCAACATAATCCGCGCGCACTTGCCGCCCGTCCGCAAAATTAAAATACGGCTTTCCCCGTTCTGCAGCTTGAATTGTCCCCGCTGCATTCGACGTCAACAAGCCTTGACCCCGGTCGGTTTTGTTCGACGCGTGTTTGGCTGAGACACCGAGGTGTAATTGAAGAAAAACTGCAGCGATGAAGACCAGAGTTATGGTCATGAATCTGAATACACGTACACGTACTCGCTGGCGGGCAACGGAAGGGCTCGTCATAAATGTGCCTCTCTTGCTTGTTCGTATGAACAAGCTACCGAAGGTCTGAATTCAAAATCGGGAAAACTTAAACCTGCTGGGAACCTGCTGGATGGGCGAAGTCTGGGGCTTCGCGCTACTTGTCATCGTAGTGAGGCGAGAATATTACAGCTGTCGGGAAACCGTCAATCACAATGAGCGGTGAGCGGTGCGGAAGACTTTTGGAGTGCGGTGACCATTAAACCCATTTAATTCGCGGCGACCCGTCGCCGCCCTCCTACTGGAGAGTTAGCGATCCATCGGCTGCGACAGGTCGCAGCCTGCAAAAGCGGTGACAGGTCACCGCACTCCAAAAGTCAGGCGCATTAGAAAGGTTGATACTATCTCCGCGTCACCCTTTTCGGTGCGCTGACGTGACGAGCTTCGTTAGGATAGGCTATGCTGCAATTCGATTTTAACGGCTGACGAATAAGCGACGACGGATGAATAAGACGGGCGAGATGCCTACGGATTCATCCTCCTCCTTCCTGCTTCAGCCTTCCGCGGAGAGGTGCAAGAGTGGTTGAATTGGCAGCACTGGAAATGCTGTGAGCGGGAAACCGTTCCGTGGGTTCGAATCCCACCCTCTCCGCCATAACGTTCGTTGAGATGATGATTACTTTGAATGCCCGACATCTGTTAGTCGTGACTGTCGCGGTGGCTGTATTTAGCGTTTCCGCTTCGGCGCAGTCCCACGCTATGCCGCGCCGCGCGAAGGCCAGTGCGATCTGCGGCAACCCGCAGGTTCGCTGTAATACAAGCATCCAATTTGAACCCTACGATCTGCCGTTTCGCGTACCGAAGAATTCAGTCATCTTCGATACCGAACTGTTTTATGTCGTGATACTGAAAAGTGTGGCGGCGGGCGACAACGATTGCGACACGTTTGTTCCGGAAACCGAACGGCTGGCGACGCAGGCGTTGTTTCCCAATTTTAAGGTGTTCACTTCGCGCTGCGCCGAAGCGCCCTATTTATTTTATACGAACATTAACGACAAGCAGCGAATCATGGCCGTTTACGCCGGCACATCCCTCGCCGAATCGCAACGCGTTCTCGCTGCGGTGAAGGCCACCGGCAAGTTCCCCGGCGCCAACTTGCGCCGCATGCGTACCGGCTTTAACGGCACATAGCATTTACCTTCTGGTTTGCCCCTAGCCTCAAATTGGCAGTACGACTACTGCACTGATTGGTAGCCGGCGAGCGCGCATAACGCTCGTCTGAACAGGAGCATTTTATGGATGACAAGTTAGCAGCTGACGAAGCACGTCGATCGGTGCAACACGAGGCGGTGAAGGCAAACGTCGAAGGCGAGGTGCAGGCGGAGATTGCTGACCAGGCACAAGCGCCGGTGGCGGGAGAGTCGGCAAAAATACGCGACGTGGCCGGCGAGTTTCGCGCCAAGGCAGTCAACGAAGTAATCGATACGGAACGTGAAGTGGAACGCGGGCGCGGCGCTGCGCGTGTCTCGCAAGTCATTGACTACATCTTTTACGTGATTTACGCGTTGCTGTTTATGCGGTTTCTGCTCGCGCTGATGGCCGCCCGCAGTACCGCCGGGTTTGTGCAATTCATCGTTGCGATCACGAATCCGTTTTACGCGCCGTTCAGAGGCATCGTGGCGAGCCCGCAAACAGATCAGGGTCACACGCTTTTGCTGCCGATCGTGATCGCGATAATCGCTTACGTGATGCTGCACCTCGCGATTAACGGACTGCTCAGGATGCTGGCGCACCGTAAAACAGAAATTTAAGACGCCCGTTTGCGATTAGCGATCGATTAGATCAAAATAGGTTTGCACTGCAGCACCTTTTGACAAGTTATCAGACTTCGGGCTCCGCACAACGCTGCGCCGGTGAACCCCGCCAGGCCGGGAACGGAGCAACGGTAGCCACGCGCGCGTGTGTTGCGGGTAAGTCCGGAGTCTGGCCAAATCGAACAGTGATCAGTGGTGAGTAATGAGTAATGAGTCTTGAACACGCGCAACAAACTGTTGTCTGCTCAACATTCTGGTCTCACGCCCTAACTCATCACTCATCACTCATAACTCATAACTGTTTTCGATGACCTACCAGGTAATTGCCCGCAAGTGGCGGCCGCAAACTTTCGACGAAGTCACCGGGCAGGAACCGATCACGCGCACACTGCGCAACGCGATCGAGCATCAGCGTCTGCATCACGCCTATCTGTTTTCCGGCGCCCGCGGTGTTGGCAAAACTACGACCGCGCGCCTGCTCGCCAAGGCGTTAAATTGTCACAAGTCGCCGGCGCCCACCGCCACACCATGTCGCACTGATGATCCGGATGCCTGTCCGTCGTGTCGCGAAATCTCCGAAAGCCGGTCAATTGACGTGCAGGAGATCGACGCCGCCTCGCACACCGGCATCGACAACGTGCGCGAAACCATCATCGGTTCAATTGGCTTTGCCCCGGCGCGCGATCGCTACAAGATTTTCGTGATCGACGAAGTGCACATGCTCTCGACCAGCTCCTTCAATGCGCTTTTGAAGACGATTGAAGAGCCGCCCGCGCGGGTGGTGTTCATCATGGCCACGACGGAACGGCATAAGGTGCCGGAAACGATCCTCTCGCGCTGCCAGCAGTTTGAATTTCGCACGATTGCCACCGCCAAGATTTTCGATCGCCTGCGTTTGATTGCGGCGGCAGAAAATGTTTCCGTGCCTGATGACGCGCTGCGCGAAATTGCGCGTTCCGGTGAAGGCTCGATGCGCGATGCGCAGTCCGCTTTCGATCAGGTGATCAGTTTTGCCGGTGCGACGATCAAGAAGGAAGACGTTGAGCTTGCGCTTGGTGTCGCTGGCGCGGACACGCTCGTGCGGGTGGTGAACGGTATCGCGAACCATGAGCCTGCCGAGGCGCTCGCCGTAGTTGACGACGTGGTGATGCGGGGACACGACCTGAGAAATTTTTGTCGCGATCTGCTGGCCCACTTCCGCGATCTGCTGGTGACGAAAGTTTCCGGCAGTGAAGAGCTGCTCGAAGCCGCCACCTGCGAACCGGCTGAATTGAAGCGGCAGTCGGAGATGTTTTCGGAAGCTGACCTGGTGCGTTTCTTTCATTCGCTTGCGGAGACGGAAACGCTGCTGAAGACTGCTGCGCATCCGCGTTATCAGTTGGAGATCGGACTGGTGAAGCTGATGGAGATGCGCCGGCTGGAACCGATTGGCCAGCTGCTAGCGCGTCTCACGGCGCTGGAAGAATCGATGCGCACCGGTAAAGCGCCGGTGACGGGTGGAACCGCCGGCGGTTTGCGTAGTGCCTCAACGTCTCCGGCACCGTCTGTGTCCAGGCCGGGCAGCTCTTCATCGTCGCGGAGTGCGGCGGCGCCACGCGCGGTGAGTTCGTCAGCTCCCTGGGAGACGCCTGAATCAGCCGTGGCTTCCGGCGCATTTGCAGCGACAGCCGCACAGACCGCGCGGGAAACTGTCGCTCCGGCGCAGACGATCAGCGAACCGGTCGTTGCCGCCGCTGAACTAAGCGAAGCTGCCGGACCGCTCTCTGAGATTGATCAGATCAAGGAAGCGCTTGGCAAGCGACGCAAGATGTTGCTGGTTACGGCGCTTGAAGGCGCGACCAGTGCGCGGCTTGAGGGTAATGAATTGTGTCTGGAGTTTGCGACCGACGCGCGGCACCTGCGCGACACGCTCGCGAAGAGCGATAACGTGAAGATCCTGCGCGAAGTTTGTCGCGAGATTACCGATCGCGATTTCGGCGTGCGCTTTGTAGTCGGCGATGCGGAAGCTGCTGACGCGCCGCCGTCAAAGGAAGAAACCGAGCGCCGTGAGAAACAGAGCCTGCGTGAGCGGGCTGAGAAAGATCCTACCGTCCAACAGATGCTGAAGACGTTTCGCGGCGAGATCGCCGACGTGAAACGCGTCGATCCTGCGAAGTAATCCTTCCGGCTGTCGGGGAATCAGTAGAAAGCAGTTTAGGAAAGAAATCGAGACCGGCACCATGGGCGCCATGTGCCGGTCTCTTATGTGCCGCGTTCACCCTATGACGCGGCACCTTCGCGACACTTTGGTTCCCGTCGAAACAAAAGTGGTCGCGGACCGAGGAGCACGCCGCTTTTCGTGCTCCTGCGGCCACTCAAGATTGTTCGGCGTCTGCGGTAGTGGCAGTCGCCGTATCTCTGCGTGAGCGACGCCGGATAGGCGTCCGCTCGTTTAATAAATCTTTTTGTCTTGATTCAAGAATGTAGGCGAGCGCCTGGTAACTCATGGAAAGCAG
>JBKPNP010000002.1:0-2168 GCA_046732775.1 Acidobacteriota bacterium | reverse complement strand
AAGCGTCCGGGTATCGGCACCTCCGCCTGATCGATCCGGCGATAAACAGCACAAGCTCAAAATCGAGGGGGAATAATAGCTTCGAGACGCTAATAGACGCAAACAGGTTTTAGTCGGCGAAGGGATCCTGCTCAACTCTATTTGAGGACGCCGTCTACGCCGGGGCGGTAGCCCGACAGTTGATGGAGGGCTACGATGCCACTGAACTTGATTGATTTGCCGCTGCCTAAGATGACCCACGAGAGTTGCGCCCTGCGTGGCCCTCCGTAACTCTCGGGCTACTGCACCAGCGCGGCGAGACCGGTCCACGTACGCGCTTGGTCGTGTAGCGCACAGGTGCAAACAGGCGGCGTACACGCGCAAAAGGTCCACGACTAACGCTGAAAGCGTTCGCGAATTCCAGCAAGGGTTGGCCAGGAACGCTGGGTCAGCTGCGATTACCAAGAACCGCAACCCTGAAGGGGTGCGAACGCGCCAATGCGCAACCCTTTCAGAGTTGCGACAAATGAATCACGTAGCAATGATATCCCAGGGTTTGAAACCAAACCCTGGGCTGAAATTCGCCAACGCTTTCAGCGTTACGAGTTAAAGGTAAGCCTGTAATATCTTGTTGGGCCTATGCTTCTATGACGACGCCACAGATTCGCGCGATTAAATGGTTGACGTTGCTGGGCGCGGCGTTTTTATCGATCGCTGTTCCGCTACTGCTGGTCAGTTGTGATGTAGGGGGAGAACTCACCCTGGCAATCTTTGCTCCTGGGTTACTTGTGATGTCGCCGGTTCATAATGTGCTTCCGGCGCTCATTGTGACGGTTGTCGTTGACGCTATTGTTTACTGTGCGGTTGCGTACTTCATCCTCTGGTCAGTCTTGCGGATCATGCAAGTCAAACCGCTGCTCTAGTTTGCTGTGTCAAGACGATGTCCAACAAAGCCTTGCAGCTGACAGCGCGATAGCATGGTTCTCAAGTAATCTTGTTCCCGCAGCTTGAATGCTGATCGCGCGCCGCAGCTGAAGGCTGGCGTTAGGCGTATCTAAAGAATCGTATCAATTAAGCTATGGATAAAAGCCTCTGCCTCGTCATTCTGATTTTTCTTTGCGCGTCGTCAACATTCGCGCAGAGTGGTAATTCTGACCGTTGTGAAGTAGCTATCGTTGATATACAAACCAGGAAAAGCACAGAGCTTGGTACATTTACCACCGTCATAGCAGAAGAGGAGTTAACCACGCGGGCGTTCCGGTTGCCGCATACAAAACTCTTCATCGTTGCCAGTGTTTTCTACACAGATGAATCAATGGGATCTGAGAAAGGCGCGGATTCAGTGTCGCTGGAACTGGCGCTTTCCAGAAGCCCGAAGCGTAATGTGCTGCGTAGCTTGAGTTGGGCAGAGGCGGAGATGCCGCTCAATGGCTTCGATGTTGGTCGCGTGACAATGATGGTTAAGGTGAATGGTCGCCCTCAGCTTGTGCTCATGGAGTGTAAGAAAGATGTGCGTCGTTGAATGCTTGAAGATACGCCTAAATGCCCTGCCGCCGACCGGACTCAGCGAGCATGTCATCGAGAACTTGAAGGCTGCTCTCATTCTTCCCAGCGCGGCTGATGGCGAGCGTTAGCACGCTCGCAAATACAATGTACCAAGCAATCGAATCCGTCTATGACGCCTTCACGAATTACAGAAAGCCGCGCGATTTTCCTTGTTGCGACTGCTGCATCTCGAAGGAAGAGAAAGAACTCTTATTGGCGCGCGAGCTTAGGAAACTGACCGCTGACGAACTGGGCCACTACTCTTCGGATGTTTTTCTGACCGTTGGTAGTTTGGCTGATTTCAAATATTTTCTGCCGCGGATGATGGAGCTTTGCGTAAAAGAAGAGTTTTCCTGGCCCACGCCTGAAGTCGTGCTGGGCAAACTCAAGTTAGCAGATTGGTACGCTTGGCCAGACATTGAGAGAGCACCAATCCTACGGCTCTTAGCCGAGAACTTTGCCCGTTTGCTTCAAGATGAAAACACCGAGGGCCAAGATATCGATACGTGGATATGCGCGCTTGGTCGCTGCGTTACCGATATCACGCCTTACTTAAAGCCGCTTTTGCAAGAGGATAATGAGAGCAAATTGTTGGGGGTTATCGAATGGAATCGTTCGCTCTTCGGCAAAGGAAAGCTGGATAG
>JBKPNP010000001.1:0-2169 GCA_046732775.1 Acidobacteriota bacterium | reverse complement strand
CCCTTGTTGCCTGCCCAAAACCTTGTCTGAGTACTTTTGGTGTATAGGAGTGGTGGAAGCCTAGCGCCCGAGAGGGTGTGAGATCACTAAACGTTCCGATTGCGGAGAAGGTATTACGAGTTGCGTCGCAAGTCAATAATGAGATTATGATGTGAACACGTTTCTGCGAATCAACGAGAGTTCATGCCGGTCGACACGACCGGATGAACACCGATTGTCTGTCAACTTTTTTCGACGCCATACTATTTTTGATCATGACCACATCCGTCCCGAATAAATTTCGAGTGATCGCGTTGCTGCTGCTGGCGCTATTCGCGCCCGGCTGCAAACGAAGCACGGCAACGTCAACTACTGTGGCAGCGGACCCGAAAATAAGCGCGCCCATCAGCATTTCTCTCGCGGATGGTAACGCGGCGGAACCGGCGCTGGCGGTTGCGCGTGACGGCAGTGTTTATATCGCCTGGGTAAACCATGAACCCGAGCGTCGCGCTGACGTGATGTTCGCGCGGCTCTCAAAGGATGGTCATCTCGAAGGAACACCAGCGCGCGTGAACCCGCAAGCGGGAACTGCTACTGCCTGGCGAGGCGATCCACCTACTTTGGCGATCGCGCCTGACAATACAATCTTCGTCGGTTGGACCGGACGCGTGGAATCTAGCGAGGGACATGGCACGAACATCTATTTGTCAGCGTCACATGATCAGGGCCGAACATTCGCCACCCCGGTGAAGGTCAACGACGATGCCAAACCCTCGGATCATGGACTACATTCCTTGGCCCTCGGAACAAACAACCGGATCTATCTAGCCTGGCTCGACGACCGCAACGCTGTGCCCGTGCCGATGGCCAAGATGAACTCCGGCAAGGGCCATCACATGGAGAGCAATCGCGAGCTCTTCATGGCATCGTCAAGCGACGGTGGGCAAACGTTCTCAACCAACGAGCGAGTGGCAACGGACGTTTGCCCATGTTGTAAGACGGCTTTGGCAGTAAACGCCGAGGGGCGGCTCTACGTCAGTTGGCGCCAGGTGTTGCCCGGCGATTTTCGGCATGTGGCAGTTTCATCAACGGTCGATGAAGGAAAGCATTTCACGACGCCAACGATAGTTAGCGACGATCGTTGGGTTCTGAACGGCTGTCCTGTGTCCGGCCCAGCTCTCGCGCTTTTGCCGGACGGTGAGGTGCAAGTCTTATGGTACTCAGCGGGACAGAATGGAGAGACCGGCTTGTATTCGGCGATCTCGAAAGATCATGGAACTTCATTTGGCGCGCGATCGCTGGTTGCCGGCGGCGCGACCCAGGGCAGTCCAGTTCTAGTGAGCAACGGGAATGGATTCGCTGCGGTCTGGGAGGGGAAAGCCAATAACAAGGCTCAGGTGATGTCGGCTGCGCTAAAAGAGAACAAGGGAAATGATTTTGCCGTCGTGGAAGGTGAGTCGCCGGTAGCCGTCAACAGCGGAGAGCGTTCAATCATCGCTTACGTGTCGCGCGATAACACGGACGGAAATATTCGCGTCGTTTCGGTTCGACAGCGAGATGCCAACGCGAGATAGTTTGCCGTATCCCCAGCGGGACGGTGGCGCTCCAATCTGTTCGGTGTTGGACAGACGGTGCGTCTAGGATAGATCGACCGATCAAGGGGGATATTGCAGGTCGGATTGCCGTGGTTGACCGTCCCCGCGCTCCGGCCTGCAAGCAACGGGATTCTCACAAACTGTTAGACCGCTTTATGCACGCCAACCGCTCTAACGCTCGTCTGCGCCGCCGCCGCCGGCCGCGACTTCGACGCGGTTGTCATCACTGCGATACGCCCCGGGAAAGATTCACCTTAGTCTGCCGGCGTTGTGGCGCAAGCGTCGTGACCCTCAGGCACCTCGGGATGCTCATCCTGGGAACAGGCTTTATCGTCGTGTTGCTGTTACTGCTCGATGTGATCTGAGCGTCCGCTGTCCGACAAGCTTCAGCTTGTCGTTTTCACGACGACACAAAGTTTCGTTGCCCCGTCCGAGCGACAAACTGAAGTTTGTCGGACATCTGCTCACTGCCTTCCGCGGTATTCGCTTGAGACGATGAACGCCTTTACCATCTCAGCCTGTTCAAAGTTGCCGTTGAACTGGTTAAGTTTCGCCAGCCAATAGGCAAACCCATCAGCATCCGGTTCGCGTCGCA